>JAWLFR010000118.1:0-6634 GCA_041685495.1 Bacteroidales bacterium | reverse complement strand
TTTGTTAAAAGATCAAAAATTAACAAACAAAGGTGATAATAAACAGGCAATTATATTATATAACAATAAATTCACTGCACTTGTTTTGATTAATTTGTTTTATCATCTTTACATCCTGAAAATTTCCTGCTATCAGGCTTAACAGATGAAGAAAAAAAATAAGAGGGCCAAAGGCGAAGATGAGATGTCTTTTCTCGAACACCTTGAAGAGCTGAGGTGGCATATTGTGAGATCTGTGGCCTCAATATTTATTATAGCCATTGTTGCTTTTATATTTAATGATATAATATTTGATGTTATTATCCTGGCACCCAAAAACCCGCAGTTCTTCACCAACAGGCTGCTCTGCGAGCTGGGTCAGCTGGTAAATATCAATGCCCTTTGTATCAACACGCATCCCTTTGAAATAATAAATATCAGGATGGCGGGACAGTTCACTACCCACATAACAGTATCACTCATTGCAGGTATAATACTGGCCTTCCCATATATATTCTGGGAATTCTGGAGATTCTTCCAGCCCGCTCTCTATTCAAGCGAAAAAAGACATACCAGGGGCGCTGTTTTCTTTTCCTCACTGCTCTTTGTCAGCGGGGTTCTCTTCGGGTATTACGTGATCATACCCCTGTCCGTCCATTTCCTGGGATCATATAATGTCAGCGCCGAGGTAAACAACCAGATCAACCTGCGTTCGTATATCGGGACGGTTGCATCCATAACCCTTGCCAGCGGCATCATATTCCAGCTGCCCATCCTTTCCTTCTTTCTTACGAAGATAGGACTGGTAGATCCTCATTTCCTGAAGAAATACAGGAAGCACTCACTTCTTATAATACTGGCTCTGTCTGCTATCATTACACCTCCCGATATCTTCAGCCAGATACTGGTCTGTTTACCCCTGATATTCCTGTATGAGATAGGAATAATCATATCACGCAGGGTGATAGCCAAAGACCGTGAAAGACTGGAGAGCGAATGGGTTGCAGATACTGACAACCCCGAAAGTAAACCTTAAGCATCATCTGTCATGAAACTAACATAAAAATTTCAGGCCCTTATTTGCACCGGCAGGATATTTGCAGGCATAATGCGAAAGTGCATAAAAATGATCCCGCCATGCCGGAGTTTATTAAGTTTTTATGTCAAAAAAATTAAATGAATGAAACTGTACACTGAAAACCTGGTAAAGAGATATCGCAACAGGGCGGTTGTCAATAAGGTGTCTGTTGAAGTTGAACAGGGAGAGATAGTAGGACTGTTGGGACCCAACGGGGCCGGCAAAACAACAACCTTCTACATGATAGTAGGCCTTATAAAGGCAGATGAAGGAAAGATCTTCCTTGACGACAGGAATATTACCACCATGCCCGTATACAAAAGAGCCAGGCTTGGTATAGGATATCTTGCACAGGAAGCATCCATATTTCGCAAACTGAGCGTAGAAGACAACCTTAAGGCAGTGCTTGAGATGTCAGGTTTCCCAAAAAAAGAACAGATCGAAAGAAGAGAATCGCTGCTTGATGAATTCGGACTGCAGAAAATACGCAAGAGTCTGGGCATACAGCTGTCGGGTGGCGAGAGAAGAAGAACAGAGATAGCCAGGGCCCTTGCCCTCAAACCCAATTTCATCCTGCTTGATGAACCCTTTGCCGGTGTAGACCCCATAGCGGTGGAAGATATACAGGAAATTGTTGCACATCTGAAAAACAGGAATATAGGCATACTTATCACCGACCATAATGTACATGAGACCCTGAGCATCACCGACAGGGCATACCTGCTTTTTGAAGGTAAGATATTGAAAGCCGGTACATCAGACCAGCTTGCTGCAGATGAGCAGGTAAGAAAGCTATACCTTGGCAAGAATTTCGAATTGCGCCGGTAAGAAAACACAGTATTATGCAACATGCCGGTGCCATTATCTGCAAGTCCGGAATACAAGAGATGACAGCTGTTGTCATTTTCCCATATTATTACTACTTTTGCGCTGAATTTCACGCGGATGTGGCGTAATTGGTAGCCGCGCTAGACTTAGGATCTAGTGCCTTCGGGCGTGGGGGTTCGAGTCCCTTCATCCGCACCGGTACAGAAATAACCGCTTAAACAAATGGGAACACCGGTTGTTAGGCGGTTTTTATCTGTAAGAAACAAACATGAGCTGTGCATAGCAGTTTTACGAAAAAAAGAGCAAAGTGCACAGTATAATCATAAGCAAAGTGAATTAAATTTGAAACGAACAGGATTTTTTAATCAGAACACATGAACATTACAAAAGAGAATACTGGCGAACTGAACGCCGTACTTAAGGTTGTGGTAGTGAAAGATGACTACCAGGAAAAAGTAGACGAGGTACTTAAAGACCATAAGAAAAAAGCCAATCTCAAAGGCTTCAGGCCCGGCAAGGTGCCGTTCGCACTCATAAAAAAGATGTACGGAACAAGCGTACAGCTGGAAGAGATAAATAAAATAGTTTCCGAAGGTGTGAGTAATTATATCACAGAGGAAAAACTCGATATACTGGGTGATCCTCTTCCCGTGGCTGATGAAAATGATAATATTGACCTGGAGACACAGGATGATTTTGTCTTCAGCTTCGAGGTAGGCCTGGCCCCTGACTTCGAAGTTAAACTTTCAGGAAAGAACAAAGTACCCTATTACGAGATAAAAATAGACAAGAAGCTGCGTAATGATTTTCTTGACAGCTACCGCCGCAGGTTCGGTAAATATGAGGAAGCCGATATCGTAGCCGAAGATGATATGGTAAGAGGCGATATCGTTAAGTTAAGCGATGAAGGCGAAGCAATTGAAGAAACACGTAAACACGACTCAGCCCTCTCCGTTAAGGTGATAAAAGATGAGGATGTAAAAAAAGCATTCATTGGCAGCAAGGCAGGCGACACTGTCGATTTCGATATACGAAAATCATTCCCTAACGAGCATGAGATAGCCGGGCTGCTTCAGACCGAACATGAGAATGTGGCTGATGTGAAAGGCATGTACAGGTTCCATATAAAAACTGTCAGCAGGTTCGCTCTGGCAGAGGTTAACCAGGAACTGTTTGACCAGGTATATGGTGAAGGAACGGTAAGCACAAAAGAAGAATTCATGTCAAGGCTCGATGATGAGATAAAAGATAACCTGGCAAAGGAAAGTGAATATAAGCTAAGCCTTGATGCCCGTAATATGGTAATTGAAAAAACAGATTTTGACCTTCCCGAAGAATTTCTTAAAAAATGGCTGGTCAGAACAAACAAGGATATCACAGAAGAGCAGGTTGAAAAAGATTTTGACAGCTTCCTGAGAGACCTGAGATGGCAACTTATAAGAAACAAGATTGCAAAGGAGAATGAGATAAAGGTGGAAGAACAGGATCTTATCAATGAAGCCAAGGAATTTACACGAATGCAGTTCCAGCAATATGGAATCTTTAATGCTGAAGACAGCCAGCTCGAGCAGTATGCCAGGGAGATACTGAAGAAAGAAGAGGATTACCGAAGGATAGCCGATAAGGTTATTGACGATAAGGTAATCTCCAGTATTAAAGAACAGGTTAAAATAGACACAAAGAAAGTTAGCACTGATGAATTCAATAAAATGATAAAAGAACTAAGTAACTCTTAATCTTAGTCTTTACTTAATATTTTGTTATCTTTGTTATACAAATAAAATAAAAGAAAATGGCAGAAAAAGATGATTTTAAAAAGTTCGCCACAGGCCATATGGGAATAAGCAGCCTGGGCTATCATAAGTATACATCAATTCTGAACAGCTATATATCACCCACCATCATTGAGGAACGCCAGCTTAATGTAGCATCAATGGATGTCTTTTCCCGTCTTATGATGGACAGGATCATATTCCTTGGACTGCCCATTGATGATTATGTTGCAAATATAATACAGGCACAGCTGCTGTACCTTGATTCAACAGACAGTGAAAAGGATATACAGATTTATTTCAACACACCCGGCGGATCGGTGCATGCCGGACTGGGTATATATGACACCATGCAGTATATCTCGGCTGATATAGCCACCATATGCACAGGCATGGCAGCCTCCATGGGCGCCGTCCTTCTTACCGCAGGAGAAAAAGGTAAACGTTCAGCACTAAAGCACTCCAGGCTGATGATACACCAGCCCATGGGCGGAGCGCAGGGACAGGCAGCAGATATTGAGATCACAGCCCGTGAGATCATTAAGCTCAGGAAAGAATTGTACGAGATCATAGCCCTCCATTCAGGCAATACCTATAAGAAGGTGGAGAAAGATTCGGACCGCGACTACTGGATGACAGCCGAAGAGGCAAAGACTTACGGGATGATAGACGAGGTACTGTCAAAAAATAAAAAATAAGCAAGGGTTATTATGGATAAATGCTCATTCTGCGGACGCTCAAAAAAAGACTCCAACCTGCTGATAGCAGGGCTGGACGGACATATCTGTGACCACTGTATAGAACAGGCTCATGGTATAGTGATGGAAGAGATGGGGAGCAAGTCAGACTTCAAACTTGAAGATGTTAAGCTTCTTAAACCCGCTGAGATAAAAAAATTCCTTGACAGCTACGTTATCGGGCAGGATGATGCAAAAAAATACCTTTCCGTAGCTGTATATAACCATTATAAAAGGCTGATACAGACTAAGGACAAGGATGATATAGAAATTGAAAAATCTAATATTATTCTTGTGGGCGAAACGGGTACCGGCAAAACACTGCTGGCACGCACCATAGCAAGGATGCTGCATGTTCCCTTCACCATTGTCGATGCCACCGTCCTTACAGAGGCAGGATATGTGGGTGAAGATATTGAAAGCCTGCTTACAAGGCTGCTGCAGAGCGCCGATTATGATGTGCCTGCCGCCGAAAAAGGGATAGTCTTTATTGATGAGATAGACAAGATAGCCCGCAAGAGCGATAATCCTTCCATAACACGCGATGTGTCAGGTGAAGGGGTGCAGCAGGGACTGCTTAAGCTGCTTGAAGGCGCCACCGTCAATGTGCCTCCGCAGGGAGGTCGCAAGCACCCCGAACAGAAAATGATACCCGTGGATACAAAGAATATCCTCTTTATCTGCGGCGGTGCCTTCGATGGCATTGAGAGAAAAATAGCCAACAGGCTCAATACAAAGATAGTGGGCTATGGCGCCACAAAAAACAGGGAAAAGATAGACAAGGATAACCTGCTGCAGTATATAGCGCCCCAGGACCTTAAATCATTTGGTCTTATACCGGAGATAATAGGACGACTGCCCGTGCTTACCTACCTTAATCCACTCGAACGTGATGCCCTGCGTAAAATACTGACAGAGCCGAAAAATGCCATTACCAAGCAGTATATCAAACTGTTTAAGATGGATGATATAGAGCTCGAATTTGCAGACGAGGCACTGGACTACATGGTAGACAAAGCTGTCGAATTCAAGCTTGGCGCCAGGGGATTGCGCTCTATCTGCGAAGCAATAATGATGGATGCCATGTTCGAGATGCCGGGCAAGAACCAGAAAAAGCTGAAGGTAACAGCCGATTACGCCTCCCGTAAACTCGAAAAAGTAAACATGAAGGTACTGAAGGCCAGCTAGGTTCTTATACCCCTTTGCCCGAAACATCCATTGCCGGACTAGGCAGATACCTGCCAGAACTGAGCTGTGTTAATATCTCCTCTCACAAAAACAATTCTACCGAAACACCCATTGCCGGATTAGGCAGATACCTGGCAGAACTGAGCCGTACCCCTATCACTTAAAACATCAATTCAGACAAATAATCCCGTATATTACAGGGTCATGGTCTGATAGTTGCATTCAATAAAATAATTTCCTAAATTGCATTTACTGTTCTGATAAATGTATTTACATGATGAAATTATTTCCGGATACAGCCATTTAAAAAGTTGATGCTATTTAATATGGCCTGTAGCCAGGTATTTATAATCACCAACCTGTAAAACAATTCTTTATGGCCAGACAGATCAAACAGGAGAACAGTTACCAGTCGCGTCTCCTGAAACTCATCCCCAGCGAGATAGTCGCTGCCTACCATTGGGCTATGGCGCCACAAATATTTCTGCTACGGAAAAGCTTTTCTACTCGGAGGATCTCCAAGTTTAGTATAAATCTCTTCTACCTTTTTAGGACAGATTAAACCAGGATTAAGTTTGATCCCCTCCCTTTCTAACCAATTCATAAATGTCCGGATATTAACACCATATTCCCTGGCTAACTCTTGTCTTGATTTTGGATTCTCAGACATTTAAACGTTAAATATTATTATTGGGATAAATAGTCTTTTAATGCTTTTTAGAACTGGATTATTTGCATTTCACACTCAAATGTACAATTCTTTTTTCATTTATTCAAGCTTTAGAATAGCTTTCGGAGGGGAAAGCCTCTATTCTTTAGAGAATTACATTGTTAGCAATTAATAATCTTTAAATTATAGTCTTAAAACTGATTCATTAAATATGATTTCCTTGATTATTATTTAATGATTCAATAATGTATCCTAATACATAAAAAAAATGCAGAAAGTGAGTAAAAATTACATATTAATCATATTGTGTAGCCCTATTGAAATCAAGTTTATTAATTAATTTTATTCTTAGTTCATGACTCATTATGTGTTTAAAAGTAAT
>JAWLFR010000117.1:0-6735 GCA_041685495.1 Bacteroidales bacterium | reverse complement strand
GGCACAAAGAGATAAAGGATAATTTGCTCACTGGTAAATATTTTTCTTATCTTTATTCATGGTGAACAAAAAACTACCGGATATGGATAATATAACAAACAAAAAATGGGGATTTGAATTATTAAAGGGGCTTATAGCACTGGCTATTGCCATCTTTATTTTCATTAAACCAGCCGAGGCCCTGGTGGCCATAGCCACCTACCTGGGCATACTGGCTATCATAGCCGGTGTGGTGATCATTATCATGGCCCTCTCCAGGAAAGGGCAGTTCTGGCAGTTATGGGTGGCGGAAGGCTTTATCAATGCCGTTATCGGACTTCTTATTGTCCTGTACCCTGAGATAACAGCCAGCCTGCTGATACTGATAATAGGTTTCTGGATAACGGTGTTCGGTATTATCCAGCTTATAATATATATGGGTAACAGGGGCAATCTGCCATCAGGCACACTGAGCCTTGGCTCGGCGGTGCTGTCCCTGCTGGTTGGACTGCTGCTGCTTTTTAACCCTTTCGAGGGCGCAGTGCTGGCTACCCTTATTATGGCAGGCTATGCAGTGGTGTTCGGGATATCAAAGTTTTACCTGGCCTACCTCCTGTACAGCAGTCACACAGATTAAGAGTGAGTATCCGGACAGAGGCAAAATCCGGCAGCAGCGGCCGGTTTGAACAAAAAATGTTTTTAATTGCTTAACAGGTATGAAGAAGAGTATAGCATATAAACTTTACAGGAAGGCATCAGCGATAATACTGATGCTGGCCTGGTCTGCTGCTGTACTGGCACAGCAACCAACACACTACCCTGATGAGCATGAGCCCATACCCCTTACCGTAGGCAATGTACTGCTGTATATTGTTGCGCCCATAGCCATCTTTCTTATATATTATTTTTACAGGAAATCACAAAAGAAAAAAAGGGAAAAAGAGAATAACAGCTGACTCTCCTTTTCCCTTAGATGGCATAATATTATTATTTAAAACTATCAGGGTTTAAAATCAAAGTCCAGTCCCTCAGCCACAGCCATGGCAAAGTCCTTATCCATCTTATAGAAATGAGACAGCTGCCTGTGTATTATCTCATCACGCTTGTCGGTTTCTATACCTTTCATTGAATCGACAACATTGAATATTGTATTCTCCCTTTCACCTTTAGTCATCACCTTACCCACCAGCTCACCGGGCTGTGTGTAATGGTCATCATCATTTTCATTCCTGTCCCAGGTATCGGCCATATCGCCATCGAGGGGCATGGGCTGTTCTTTATAAGCACTGTCGGCTTCAATATTATCAAAGCTGTTGGGGTAGTAATTGGGCTTGCTGCCGCTGTTACCGTCAACACGCATCATACCGTCGCGCTGGTAGTTATGCACGGGTGTGACGGGCCTGTTAACAGGTATCTGCTCATAGTTGGCTCCCAGCCTGTAGCGGTGGGCATCAGGATAGGCTAATATACGGGCCTGCAGCATCTTGTCGGGCGACAGCCCTATGCCATCCACAGTATTGGCGGGGGCAAAGGCTGACTGCTCCACATCAGCGTGGTAGTTGGCAGGTATCTCGTTCAGCTCCATAACGCCGGCCTCTATCAGCGGGTATTCGCCATGCGGCCATACCTTGGTCACATCAAAAGGGTTCCACCTGAAATTCTTAGCCTGCTCCTGGGTCATGACCTGTATCTTAAGTGTCCATTTCGGGAAATCACCTTTATCTATGGCCTCCACCAGGTCGTTTTGTGAATAGTCAGGGTCACTGCCTTTTATCTCGTCGGCCTCCGGTCCTGTTAGTGTTTTATTACCCTGGTTGGTCTTAAAATGGAACTTAACCCATATCCTTTCATTTGCCTTATTGATCATTGAGAAGGTATGGCTGCCATAGCCATTCATAAACCTGAAGCCATCGGGTGTGCCACGGTCGCTGAACAGTATCATCACCTGGTGCAGGCTCTCCGGGTTTAGTCCCCAGAAATCCCACCTCATGGTAGGGCTTTTCAGGTTTGTCCTGGGATCGCGCTTCTGGGTATGTATAAAGTCAGGGAATTTCTTGCCATCCTTGACAAAGAACACGGGTGTGTTATTTCCCACCAGGTCCCAGTTACCATCTTCGGTATATAGCTTGACGGCAAAGCCCCTGGGGTCGCGTTCCGTATCAGCACTGCCCTTCTCGCCGCCTACGGTGGAGAAGCGAACAAAGACACGGCATTCATTACCTACCTTGCTGAAGAGTTTGGCCCGGGTATACCTGCTTATATCACCGGTAACCTTAAAAGTGCCGAAAGCACCGCTGCCCTTGGCATGCACCACCCTTTCGGGTATGCGCTCACGGTTAAAATGTGCCAGCTTCTCATGAAGGTAATAGTCCTGCAGCATGGCCGGTCCCCTCGGTCCCGCCGTCTGGCTGTCCTCATTCTCAAAATACGGCCTTCCGCTTGCATTACTCAGTTTATCCTTTTTGCTCATCTTATATAGTTTTTAGTTAAATAATATCATAAGTATAGTTCTCATTCTTTTTCCCTGCAACCGCCTGCCGGCAGCCTGAATTCAAAAAACTTCATACAAGATAACAAATATGCTGTACATTATGTTCCTTATTTAAAACTATATCCTTGCTCAAAACAGCATAATTATTATGGATTTTTCAGCAGCCATAAACAATATATACGATATACCCGGATAAGTGCCACGACAGGCTGCAGGAGGGCAAGCATATCATCCGTATGTCCGGCAGGATGCTACAAAGCCATATCCCCGATCTTAATACCGATATACACTGTGCGGGGTGATAATGGCCCGTAGATATATGCCGGATCGCGGTTTATGCCCTCGTCAAAATCTGACTGGTAGGAGTTAAAAATATTCCTCACACCCCCGAACAGTTTCAGGTTTGCACCATTGATCTCAACACCCTGTTCCAGTTTTAACCCCAGGTCCATAAACCGTTCTGAGGTTCTCAGCTCACCCTCACCGTCTACCGTTTCGGTACCGAAATAGGGTATCAGCATCTTACCGGTATAGTTAGCTGTAACAGCCAGCAGGGTCTTTTCAAAAAGGTTCCAGTCGGCATTTAAATACCCGTAGGCAGAGGGTGAGCGAAAGAATCTCTTTTCATTGAACTCCTGGGGCTCATCATAGTGGCCCGACTGCAGTGTAAAGCCTGAGCTGAGATTAAACATGGCGGAGGGCCTCAGCTTAAACTCAAGGTTGACACCCTGCACCGATGCTCCGCCATCAGCATTCACCCTGGTATATATTACGGTGCCGTCAGCATCAGGCTCACCAAACTCATTGGCAAAGGGATCCTGCAGCCGTGTATAAAACATCTCAGCCAGCATGCTCGTATATGCATTTGCTATCTGGCCGTTAAAAGCAAGGGACGCAAGCAATGAATGGCTTGTCTCCTGCCTGAGTCCGGGATCATTGCGGTGAATCACCTTCCTTGACCCGGAGCTTTCTATATGGAGGTCCTCATCAAATATCTGCGGTGCCCTGTAGCCCTGGGAATAGCTCATCCGCGCCTTGAGGGTCTCTGTCAGTTCATACATTATGTTTATCCGTGGACTGAACACGGAGCCTGTGGTGGCATCGCTGCCCTCATTTGCAAAATCCCTTACAGAGTAATAATCATACCTGCCCCCCAGGGCGATACTGGTCCGGTTAAGCTCAAGATCATACTGTACGAATGCCCCGGTAGTAACAGATGCCTGGTCTGCAACCACTATATTGTCTGTATGGGGCACCTCTTCTATGCTGCCGTCAGAGATAAGGGCATTATCATAATCCGGGTAACCCAGCTTTTTATCAAGCAGGAAACCACCGGTATTCTCAATGCCTGCAATAAGTGTATAATTATCAAAGAAGGATTTATACTGTGCCCCTATATTATATGTATGGTCTGTTGACAGTCCATAATCGCTCAGTGAACGGCCGGCACCATAGTAGGAGTCGCGTTCAACATACTGTCCCGATGCATAGACAGACATCAGGTCTGTCTCCCTGAAGAACTTATCAAAGTTAATGGACCCTGTTTTCAGGTCATGCTTAACAGCCTCTGCTATATCCCTCTCATGTAAGGGATAATCCTGCCTGTTACCTCCATCACGTTCTTCCGAGATGGTAAAAAATTCTATTGACAGCTTATCACGCTGGCCAAAACGGTGAAACAACCTTGTTCCCAGATTAAGATTCTTTATAGGGGTAAGCTCGGAGAAGCTGTCATCGTTGGCATCAAACATAGCACGGTTGCGGGTAAAGCCGAATAATGATATCCCGGACTTATTATTATCAGATGCCACGGAGGTATTAAAGGTAGCCTGTATATCAGGGGCGGCTCCGCCGGTCCCTTTGAGTCCCGCCCCTATAAGTCCGTAATTGAGTCCTAGCTCATAGCTGTCGCCAAGAGGATCCTTAAGGATAACATTAACAGTGCCGGCAATAGCATTACTGCCATAAAGAGCCGATCCGCCACCACGCACCACCTCCACTTTCTCAATCATATTGGCAGGTATCAGTTCCAGTCCGTATACACCGGCCAGACCGCTGAATACGGGGCGACTGTTAAGCAGTATCTGGGAGTACGGTCCCTCCAGGCCGTTCATCCTGACCTGTGAGAAACCACAGTTCTGGCAATTATTCTCAAGTCTCAGTCCGGGTAAAAAATTAAGTGCCTGTCCCAAAGTAACAGACTGTGAGTTGTTTAAAATTTTAGGCGACAGGGTATTAACGATAACAGGTGCATCATTACGTTTTTGTTCACTGCGGTTAGCCGTCACAACCACTTCCTCAAGGTTAAGCACATCGGGCTCCAGGCTAAAATTAATGATAGCCTGCTTGCTTTCCTCCGCCAGGTAGGTCTTTGTCATGGGTTTATAGCCCATGGTGCTCACCTCTATTGCCACCTCTCCCGGGGGAATATCATCTATGCTGTAATGGCCCGATTCATCTGTTATAACACCTATGGTCGTTCCTTTGATAATAACCGAGGCAAAAGGCACGCCCTCGCCTTCCGAGATTACCTGTCCTGACACATTGCTGCCTGAATTATTACTGTTTTGTGAAAATGATGATTGTGAAAATATTAACACTGCTGCAAACAGGATAAAAAATATCTTTCTCATTATCGTTTTTAGTAAGAGTATGGATTTATAGTTCTTTCACCGGCATTTACCAGCCGGCAGGAATTTATGCTGGCATGATGTACTGCATAAACTCCGGTAGCAGTAAAAGAATTATAAAACAGGTGGAGCCCTGCCATAATTAGTATGGAGGCAGGTGGCCGGATATAATGAAGCATTATTATTAAAACGGCGTTTTTCACTGCCATAGATCAGCAGGGATAAGACCGAAAAGAAAACAAGAAAGAGAAACTGGATGTTATCCAGAAACATTATCTGCTCCCATGTATGCTGATGTCTTTTTACCGGCTCGGTGTCCACACCCTTATCAAAAGGATGGGCATGTGTAAGCACATTGCCGGAATCAAGCACATGAGTATGCAGGTAAACGACCTTATTAAATACCTGGTCTGCAAATATGATAAGCAGCAGAATGACTACTGCCCTGATTATATATTGTATATGTCGCGATCTTCTCCCCATATGGAAATTATTTCCGTGTGCAAATATAATAAAAATGCTTTAAGGCTTTAGCCTTGTATATATATTACAGGGCATATACATTGAACTGCTAAGACAGGAATACAGATACTGTTGCTTAAAACATTTTCTTTAATCCGGACAAATACAAGATTGCCATCAATATTAAGCCTTATTAATCCATGATTTTTTGTACTTTTGGATATTCATTGGTTTCAAGGGACCGGCAACAAGATATTTACCGGTCCGGAATTAAAAGGGAATGCCGTGGCCTGCCTCTATTACCTTAAAGCAGGGAGTCGGCAACAGTTCCCGCTGCTGTGAGTCCCGTTAAAGTTGACGGCATGACGCCACTCTGAAAGAAGGGGAAGGCGCCGTAAAACAGGGATAAGTCAGAAGACCTGCCGGTGAATACTACAGCATGGCAGCCTGCGGTGAACAGGTCAGGGATATCATCGTTTGCTGCTTATGACAGGATAAAGATTGACGAAATGCAAATGATGACCGGCTGATGGATCCACGTATATTACGATCATTACCCCTCTTACTGCTTATGCTGGCAGATGCCCTGCCTGTGCATCCACAGTATATACACAGGGTGCTTGAGTACGTGCCTGCACCCGGACAGCATATCAATACTGCCACCGGCTCGCCGCATGCTGCCGGCACTGTCTGCGGTGATAGCGGCGGAATGGTTAACCTGGGTGCTTTTGGCGGTTACCTGGTGTTCCGTTTTGAGGAGCCGGTGTATAATGATCCGGATAATCCCTATGGTGTCGATTTCACCATCTTTGGCAATCCCCTCAGCGAGTGGTCGGAGCCGGGCATAGTGTCAGTGATGAAGGATGAGAACGGTAACGGTCTGCCCGACGACACCTGGTACGAGCTTGCCGGCAGCGATCATCATTTCTCCTCAAGCGTCAGTGCTTACAGGGTGACATATGAGAATCCGGGTCAGCCCGTGGCAACCGATGTACCCTGGTATGACAACCTTGACAATACTGGATATATATACTCCAACAGCTATTACAGCCAGCCATATTACCCCTCAGCCGATTCATTCCCCTCCGTTAATCGCGACAGCTACACACTCGGCGGCACCATGATAAAAGCCGTCACAGACAGCGATGGCACAGCCGGATACCGGTCATACCC
>JAWLFR010000020.1:0-27148 GCA_041685495.1 Bacteroidales bacterium | reverse complement strand
ATCACATCATATGACAGGCGGTATTACGGTTCGCCGTATAACTATTACGACCCCTACTATTCACCCTATTCATATAATTCCTACTACAGCCCGTATTATATGCCTTACAGGCCTACCACCGTTTCAAGGAATGAGCTGGTACAGTATATGATAGACTTTGAAACAGGTAACCTCATTGAGTATGAGCTTAAAAACGTAGAAGCAATACTGTCCAAAGACCCGGAGTTATATGATGAGTTTATGAAGCTCAGAAGGAAAAAAAAGAAACAGATGATGTTTCTTTACCTGAGAAAGTATAATGAAAAACATCCTTTATATTTACCTAAATAATTTTATGATGAACAGATTAATGATCTTCCTCGCTCTTTTGTTTGCCGGTAATGTCCTTTTTGCACAGGCTCCCTTTCCTGAACCTGAAGAGGTTGAAGGGTTTTATAATACCACAACATATGTTGTCCTGGAGGATAATATGTTCTCCACCTATAATGCCCTGATAAAGAAAGCTGTTGAGGATTACTGGAAACTAACGGATTATGAATTTATCAGCACTGCGGAATTCAATGAGAAAAGATCGGACCCGGGCGCTTCATTTATTGTCCTGACCGGCACAAGGTTTGACAAAGATAAATCGGGCTCGGTTTTTAATTTTATCAACCTCCTGCTGGGTAAGGATGTGGCGCGTATTGAAGAAATGCCTGAATTTTGTGCTGTTCCCCTGTCTATAAAGGGTGCAGAGGACACAGAGTATTCTCATAAGCTGGGAATGGTAATAAGATTCATGCAGTCTCATGTGGACCATATAAAGGAAGACCCTTCACAGAGAGGTAAACAATACCTGAAGTATTATAACAAATTTATCCCCGAGATAAACACCAAAACAATACTGGTGGCGGCAACGGACCTTGAACCCGACCTGAGGTCCATGGAAGCAATAGACAAGTACTATCCCTATGGTATGAAGATAGTCACGGATGAGGAAGTGGATGAGGCTATACTCAATGAGGCGGAGAATACACTTATTCTGCATAAGGTGGGGCCTGAAAGCACAGGTAAAGGAGGTTTATGCTTTAAGATGCTCCTGGGTACCGATGATGCCAGGATGTATTTCTATGGTGAACATAAGATATCAAACAGAAGACCAAATGGTTTGCTTGTAAATGACCTGAAGCGTATGGCCCGGTTCTGATATGCAACAAGAAATATTTTTTTGCGTCTTTTAAAAAACTGAAGACATGAATGAAGACATGAATGAAGAGATCAAAGAAATAAGGGTTTTAACTGAAAAAGAAAGAAACTGGGCTATGTTCTGTCACCTCAGCACTTTTGCAGGCACGATAATACCGTTTGGCGGCATTATTGGTCCGCTCATCTGCTGGTCGACAAAAAGGCATGAATCGGTATTTGTGGACCAGAATGGAAAGCAGGCCCTTAATTTTCAGCTCTCAATGCTGCTTTACACTATTATCTGTATACCACTGATGTTTATCATAATTGGTATAGTCCTCCTGGGCGGATTGCTGCTGCTGGAGCTGATATGCGTAATAATTGCAAGTATCAGGGCAGCCCAGGGTGAGCTATATAAGTATCCACTTTCAATACCTTTTATACAATAGGAAAGTATTTGAGGCAATTTGTACAGGGCGCAATGCTTATATTCCTTTTTTAGCCCGTTTTTTCTTAATTTTACGCCTTAATCAAATTTTTGGTATTAATGGCAAAAGGCCCGGCTATTCCTAAAGGAACAAGAGATTTTGGCCCATCCGTGATGGTCAGAAGAAATTATATTTTCAATACCATACGTACAGTATTCCGTCTTTACGGTTACCAGCCTGTTGAGACGCCTGCAATGGAGAACCTGTCCACCCTCACAGGTAAGTATGGTGACGAAGGAGACAGGCTCCTGTTCAGGGTGCTTAACTCGGGCGACTTCAAATCAAAGCTGAGTGATGAGCAAATAATTAATTCATCAGCGGCTGAACTGTCATCCATGATAGCAGAAAAAGGTTTGCGCTACGACCTGACCGTTCCCTTTGCCCGTTATGTGGTGCAGCACCGTAACGAAATAAACTTCCCTTTTAAAAGATACCAGGTACAGCCGGTATGGCGGGCCGACAGGCCACAGAAGGGGAGGTACAGGGAGTTTTACCAGTGTGATGTAGATGTTATCGGCGATGATTCGCTGTTTAATGAATATGAGCTGATAAAGATTATTGATGATGTATTTTCCCGTCTCTCCGTCAAAAACAGGATAAAGCTTAATAACAGGAAGATTCTGGCCGGTATTGCTGAGACGGTGGGACAAAAAGAAAGGATAACAGATATTACCGTTGCCATTGACAAGATAGATAAGATTGGCATAGACAATGTTAACAGTGAGCTGGCAGACAGAGGCCTGTCTTCTGATTCAATCAGCAGGCTGCAGCCCATACTTTTCCTGGAAGGACAGGTGAATGACAAGCTTGATAAGCTGGAGAAAATAATTGCTGGCTCAGTAACGGGAATGAAGGGCCTGCAGGAGATGCGTAAATTAATGGCTTACCTCCGGGATGACAGACTTGCTTCTGAGATAGATTTTGACCTGACCCTGGCCCGGGGACTCGATTATTATACGGGAGCAATAATAGAGGTTAAGGCCCTGGATACTGAGATAGGAAGTATCTGTGGCGGCGGGAGGTATGATGACCTCACCGGTATCTTCGGAATGGAAGGTGTGTCAGGTGTGGGTGTCTCATTCGGAGCCGACAGGATATATGACGTGATGAACAGGCTGGACCTGTTTCCTCCCCGTACAGAACAGGATACTAAACTGTTATTTATTAACTTCGGGGAGCAAGAGGAGAAATATTGCATAGCGCTGCTGGACAGACTGAGAAAAGAAGGCATAGCCTCTGAATTATATCCCACGCCGGTGAAGCTTAAGAAGCAGATGGCATATGCCAATAACAGGAATATACCATGGGTAATTATAGCCGGGGAAGAGGAGATAAAAAGCGGAAAGGTGGCGGTAAGAGATATGAGCACAGGTGAACAGCAACTGATAGATAAAGATGACCTTATTGGTTTTCTTAACGAAATAAGTAAGGAAGAATAATGAACAGTATATTCGAAATTAGTTCCCGCCCGTTTGACCAGACCGGTATTGAAGAAATACTGGATAATAATTACAGCCTTGCCCTGTCAGATCATTCAGCAGGGATTATTGATGCCTGCAGGAAATACCTGGATGAAAGGATAAAAAACAGCAGTACACCCCTTTATGGAGTGACAACCGGCTTCGGTGCCCTGCATGACCGTATTATAAGTCCCGATCAGCTTAACCAGCTGCAGAAAAACCTTGTGATGTCCCATGCCTGCGGCACCGGCAGGGAGGTGAGAGATGATATAGTCAGATTAATGCTTCTCTTTAAGATACATGCCCTGGCACTTGGTAAATCGGGAGTGCAAACCGGCACTGTTGAAAGACTGATAGATATGTATAATGCCGGAGTATGTCCTGTTGTCTTTGAGCAGGGCTCGCTGGGCGCTTCCGGCGACCTGGCACCACTGGCACACCTTGTCCTGCCACTTATAGGCCTGGGTGAAGTCAGGTATAAGAACAGGAAATACAGCTCCGGGGAGATAAATAAAAAGATGGGATGGCCTGTTATTGAGCTGCAGTCCAAAGAGGGACTGGCACTGCTTAACGGTACACAGTTTATGAGCGCCCATGGCTTTTATGTAATAAGGAAAGCCCGGCGCCTGCTGCAGATAGCCAATGCTGTATCTGCTATTTCACTAGAAGCCTTCGATGGCCGGTATGATCCTTTCCTTAAGAAACTGCATGATATACGCCCGCATAAAGGTCAACAATATGTGGCATCCTTCATAAGAAAGGCCCTTGATGGGAGTGAGATTATAGTAAGGCCCAAGAAACATGTACAGGATCCTTATTCCTTCCGTTGCATACCGCAGGTGCACGGAGCCAGCTATGATGCTATTGAACATGCAGCGCAGACTATAATGACCGAGATTAATTCCGTTACTGACAACCCAACGGTATTCCCTGATGAAGATCTGGTTATCTCGGGGGGTAATTTCCACGGACAGTCACTGGCACTTGTCTTTGATTATATGGCTATAGCCCTGGCCGAGCTGGGCAATATATCAGAGAGGCGTGTCTACAGGCTTATATCCGGACAGCGTAACCTGCCCGAATTTCTTGTGGCCAATCCCGGTCTGAACAGCGGCTTTATGATGCCGCAGTATACAGCCGCCTCCATTGTCAGCCAGAACAAGCAGCTGGCCACACCTGCCTCGGTTGATTCCATACCCTCCTCTAATGAACAGGAGGACCATGTCAGTATGGGAGCCAATGCCGCCACCAAACTGCTTACCGTGACGGAGAACCTGGAGAAGGTGCTGGCCATTGAACTACTCAGCGCCGGTCAGGCCCTGGAGTTCAGGCGTCCACTAAGGTCATCAGACTATATAGAGAGCATTATCTCCGCCTTCAGGAAAGAAATATCTTTTATAGAAAATGACCGTGTACTGTATACAGAAATAAGCAAATCAATAAATTTTATACGCAGTTTCGATTTCTCTGTTTAAGAATTTGCTTTAAGCTTAATAAGCAGTTTTGATTTTTCTGTAAAAAAATTTGCTTTAACCTTAATACGCAGTTTTGCTTTTAAGTTTAAAGACCTTCCATAAGCCATTCTCCCGGAAGATTTTCCATAAGCTGTTCTGCTCCACCGGATTACTGCTTATTGTTGAAGGCTGCGAATACGCCCGGACATATAATCCTTAAATTTGTTCTCGGCATAATATAACATGATAACACCTGAGGGTGAAAGTATCTGCCTGTATCTTTTATGATATTCAGCTTTCAGCTCAGCTTCTTCCATATCTAGGCTTATAAGTCTGTCAGCCAGCTCCCCGGGCTGCCCGACTGTTGTATCAGCTCTAAACTGCCCTGCACGCTCCATAATATCACTTCTCTCTTTCCTTATCTTATCCCTTTTACCGGTGAACTCATTATATACAGGCCAGAATAGTTCTGCTTCATCCGGGTCCAGGTTCATTGTGCGGGTAAAAAATGCAATTTTCTCAGCATCAATAAACTCTGTGTTCACCTTCTCAAAAACACCTTGCTGCTCATCCCTGCTTATGACCCTGTTTATATCACTGCCATCCGGCAAAAGCAGTCTCAGTCCGGTATATGATATTATAACAAGTGCAATCATGGCCGTTGCCAGCATAAGAACCGGCCTGGCTATCTTTTTGATATGTGTTTTCAGTGACCCGCTCCCTCTTTCTTCCTTCCTTATACCTGCTCCCTGCTCGTCAGACCCTCTGTCGCGGTCATCCATATCATGGACACTGTTTCTTTTATTATCGTTTATCATGGCTGCTGGCTTTATATCAGCTTTCTGGTCATCATCTCAGAAAACCCTCAATGAAGATGACTTCCCGGATTCAATACTGAACTGTTTTTCTATGGTGTAATGTGTTGCTTTTGCGTGCAGGGGGCGGTAGATAATACGATATGAGCCGGGCAGCAGCACCAGGGGGATGGATTTTTGATACGTATCAATACTGTATATTCGCTCTATATCTCCCTGCTTCTCAATAAAAAGTTCGCATATGCCCGGGTTTTCTATAAGGAAGGTTATAACGCCTGGCTGGGGCAGGGTAACTGAAGTAAGCTCACCCGGCCTTATCTCAACATCATCCAGCACTGTTACAGGTATGGTTGGTATCTCAATATCGTACAGTCCGCTAATATATTTTTTCCTTTCATTCATCTGCTGGCGGCACAGTGTTTTCATGTTGCCGTCCTGCCTGACAATAAACCTGAGGTTCTTATACTGCCTGCCTTTTTCCTGGACTATCATTAAAGTCCCCTGCGGTGCATCAATAGCAGCTGTATTATGTTTGCCCGGGGCAAGCCGCAGGCTGTCCAGGCTAACAGGCGGCACAGTATGTACTTTTATTCTGTAATCAATAAGAGGATCTATCCTCAGGGTGTCGGGCCAGCCCCTGTTATTCATGGTATGAACGAAATTATATTTCAGTTTTCCTGATTTAAGATTATAGAAAGACATAGGCACATCTGTCTCCGAGGCCATACCAGCGCCGTCAATAAGGTTAACCTGCAGGCTTGTCTCCGTCAGCGCATGGGTGATAACTATATCAAGCACCTCGCTGAACCGCTCTTCGGTGCCTGCATTATACACAGTACCCAGACAGCGGAATGATTCCTCGAATTCAGGATCAAGGCCTATTCCAATGATAAAAGGTTTCAGTATTATTCCCTGTTTCTGCAATTCTACTGACACAGCACACGGATCACCATCACAGGCCTCAATGCCATCTGTTATAAGGATTATGATATTCCTGCATTCTTCACAAGCGCTGAAATCATTTACCGATGCTGCCAGTGAATTGGCTATGGGTGTGGTGCCTTTGGGCGAGAGGGCGCGCATCTTCCTTTTAATACGGTAGGCATTATCAGGGGCAAAGGGTACCTCCAGCCGTGTGTCGTTACAGTCCTGCGGCGGCACTACGCTCTGGTGACCATAAACCCTGAGGGCCATTTCAACATTACTGAAACTGTTCAGGCTGTCAACAGTCCTTGCCAGGAACCTGCGCGCAATATCAATTTTACGGTCTTCATCCCACCGTCCGGACATGCTCTGTGAACAGTCAAGGATAAAAAGTATCCGGCTCTGAACCTCGCTGTCTTCTGCCTGCCGGGCATGCATAAGCGATCCGGCAGCAGTAAATGCCAGCAGAATAAAAAGGCTTAATGCCTTCTTTATTGTATTTATTCCTTTTTTGTCAGGCAACTTTATACTCATAAACCATCGTCTGTGTAATAGCTATATCAAATTTACATAAATAATAAACGTAAGTATAAACATAATTATATAAGTCTTGCATCTCTTTTTGATTAAATTTGCCATCTCCAATAACCAATTTTAAAAATTATGTCACTTCAGTGCGGTATTATAGGTATTACCAATGTAGGTAAATCAACCATCTTCAATTGCATATCAGACACAAAGGCTGAGACCAATGCTTATGCCTTCAGTGCAACACGGTCAAATATAGGATCGATAAAGGTGCCTGATCCCAGGCTGGCAGAGCTTGAGAAACTGCAGCCTACGGAGAAGGTAATACCCACAGCTGTTGAGTTTGTTGATATACCCGGACTGGCAAAGGGATCCAGCAGGGGCGAGGGAGTAGGCAATAAATTCCTGGGTGATATAAAGAACGTCGATGCCCTTATTCATGTACTCAGGTGCTTTGAAGATGATAATCTGCCCCATATCGACGGCTCGGTTGATCCGCTGCGTGACCTGGAGAATATTGATTTTGAACTGCAGGTAAAAGACCTTGAATCGGTTGAGAAGAAGGTGGAGAGACTGGAAAAGGTTGCCAGATCAGGCGATGCGGATGCCCGCAATGGTGTTAAGGTGCTGAAAAAGGTGGCCGGGCATATAGAAGAGATGAATAATGCACGCGACCTTGAGATGAAGCCTGAAGAGAGAAAGTATATCGAGGACCTGTTCCTTTTTACCGTAAAACCCGTTATTTATGTTTGCAATGTAGATGCTGACTCGGCCGTGGAAGGTAATGCATGGGTTGACAGGGTGAGGGAGCGCCTTGCAGGCAGTAATGCGGAGCTACTGATTATCGCAGGGGCCCTGGAAGCTGAGATATCAGAACTGGATGATGACAGTGACCGGATTGAATTCTTAAACGATTCCGGCCTTTCAGAGCCGGGCGTCAACAAGCTTGTGAGGAGCGCTTACAGGATGCTTGACCTGCAGACCTTCTTTACAGTTGGCCCGAAGGAAATACGGGCATGGACCATCAAAAAGGGGATGACGGCACCACAGGCTGCCGGTGTAATACACTCCGATATGGAGAGGGGCTTTATAAGGGCGGAGGTGATGAAATACCATGATTTTGTTGAACTCGGTTCGGAGCAGGCCTGCAGGGAGGCCGGAAAGTTTTATGTGGAAGGTAAAAACTATGTTGTGGGTGATGGCGATATATTACATATCAGGTTCAATGTGTAAATTTGTATATGCTACAGGTAAAAATAATACTGATCATCATTCTTACAGGCTTTGTTGCAGTGACAGATGCTCAGGATAAGCCTTATGATGAGCAGCTGGCTGAACAGGTCCGTAAATACGGACAGGCGGAGGTCAGTTTTTCTTATCCGGGATATGAAAGCCTGAGTGCTATAAGCAGGCTGGTGCCGGTGTCAGCAGTTAAAGAGGGGAGGGTGTATTGTGTTCTGTCGGCACAGGATATTGAGGTCTTCCAGTCGCTGCAGCTTCAGTATAAGGTGATACCCCGTGAAGATAGCAAATCAGTTGAGTCGGCATCATCGGTGGAAGAAGCTATGAACTGGGACCTTTATCCTTCTTACGGGCAATACGACAGCATCATGCATAAACTGGCATATGAGTATCCTTTTATCTGCCGGGTGGACACCATTGGCCATAGTGTGGAAGGGAGGCTTATACTGGCACTTAAGATATCGGATAATGTGCATGAGGATGAGGATGAGCCGGAGGTTTTCTATTCTTCAAATATACATGGCGATGAATTGCAGGGGATGGTACTGATGCTGCAGCTGGCAGAGCACCTGCTGGTGAATGCGGATAAGGGAGGACTGGAACAGGCCCTGGTTGACAGTCTTGAGATATGGATAAACCCCCTTGCCAACCCTGATGGCACCTATCACGGCGGCGATACCATCACTTACCCTACACGTGCCAATGTCAACGGAACAGACCTGAACAGGAATTTTCCGGACCCTCTTAATCCGTCAATAACGCCTGATGTGGAAAATGTTGAAATGATAAATTTTATGCGCAGCAGGAATTTTGTGCTGTCAGCTAATTTTCACAGTGGGTTCGAGGTGGTTAATTTTCCATGGGACAGGTGGCTGTCGAAAGTGCCGGCAGACAGCCTCTGGTTCTATAATATAAGCCGCCGCTATGCCGATACGGTACATAATCATTCGGCGGAGACGTATATGGATTCTTATAACGACGGTGTGGTGAGGGGTGCGGTATGGTACCGGATAGAGGGTGGACGGCAGGATTTCGTAACATATGAGCTGCAGGGCAGGGAGGTGACTATAGAGCTGGATAATACAAAGCAAACACCGGCAGCACAGCTCCCCCTGCTCTGGGAATATAACTACAGGTCTTTCCTGGGCTACCTCGAAAATGCATTTTATGGTATCCATGGCAGGGTGGTAGATAATATTACGGGAGAACCGCTTATGGCAAAAATATTCATTGAAGGACACGATAAAGACAGCTCCCATATATATTCAGATCCCGAAACAGGAAGCTTCACCAGGATGCTCAGTCCTGGTACATGGAACCTCACCATCACTGCCGGTGATTATGCACCGGAGCATGTATCAGACATAACTCTGGAAGAAGATATACAGAGGTATATTACGGTGAGGCTGGGTGGTACATCACTGACAGACAGCATGACCGGTGGTGATGATATCAGGGTATGGCCGGTGCCGGCGGGTGATAAGCTGTATATCAGTGCCCCTCTGCTTGCACAGGGCAGGGTGGATATAAGTATATATAATAAGCAGGGGCTGGAAATGCTCAGATTCATAAAAATATACAGGGGTGAAGAGAGTATGGAACTGGATATAGGTGGCTTATCACCCGGCTATTATATTATCTCCCTGAAGGATGCCTCAGGAAGCAGGTATCACCGGAATTTTATCAGCTACTGATTTTTTATCAAAGCATGTTTACAGGCAGGTCCGGGGTCTTGCATGTAATATAAAAACGTATATTTTTGCCCTTTGTTTTACCGGTCATTTATCTGAGCCCTGGCAGGAGGGATATACAAAGCATATGAAAAAGACAAGCGCATATACCATCATTTTTTTTCTTATAGTTATTTCGTGGCGGTCATCTGCCCAGAATGCCTACATACCTCCTGAAAGGCCAAAGCTGGTTATAGGCATAGTAATAGAGCAGTTCCGCTATGATTATATTGATAAATACCGTGATCTGTTTGGCAGTGGAGGTATATTAAAGCTGATCAATGAAGGCACATTCTGCAGGAATGCCTCTTATGACTATTTTCTTACACAGTCGGCTCCCGCTCATGCCACCCTGGCTACGGGCACATCGCCCCGTCATCACGGTATAGTGGCGGATAACTGGTATGTGCCTCTCAGGGAAGAGATTATATACTGTAGCTCTGACAGGAATGTTGATCCAATAGGAGGCAGCTTTGAAAACGGGCTCCATTCACCTGCCAGGCTCTTTCCCACCACCTTTGCTGATGAGCTGAAGATGGCCACCGCAGACAAGGCCAGGGTTTTTGGACTGGGCTTCAGGGAGCATGGTGCCATACTGGCAACCGGACATACAGCAGATGCTGCTTACTGGTATGATAATATAAGCGGTACATGGATGACAAGCAGTCACTATACCGATTCCCTGCCCTCCTGGGTCAATGATTTTAATGATATGCGTCTTGCCGATTTTTACCTCGATCAGGAATGGAATACCCTGCTTGATATGGATGAATATACGGCCTGCCTTCCGGACACCAGTGATTATGAAGCGGGATTGTCAGGTCGCTCGGTTTTTCCATATGATCTGAAAAAGATGAGCACCAGCTCGGTGATGGGTGTGTTTAACAGGAAAAGAGATTATTCGCTGCTGGAAAAAGTGCCGGCATCGGACACATATACCACTGATTTTGCCATTCGTCTTATTGAAGAAGAAAAGCTGGGAGAGGATGAGGTGACGGATTTTTTGAGTATTACATTTTCCGCAACAGATAGAATTGGTCATAGCTACGGTCCGGGCTCTGTGGAGATGGCTGATGCCATATTGCGTCTTGACCGCAACCTGGAACATCTTCTGTCTTATATTAATGAGAATCTGGGGAAAAAGAATGTGCTGGTTTACCTTACCTCGGCACATGGCATAGCTGAGGTGCCGGATGTTCTGAAAGACAGGAAAATACCTGCCGGCTATTTCAGGCATAACCAGGCCATATCACTGTTGCGCAGCTACCTGAATGTGATATACGGCCAGGGTGACTGGATCAGGGCTTATTACGAGAAGCAGCTATACCTGAATCATATGCTGATAGAAGATTCAGGGCTTAAGCTGCCGGATATACAGCTTACAGCTTCCGGTTTCCTGACACAGTTTAACGGTATCTCATCCGCGGTGGCAGGGTCGGTGCTGGCCAATAATGAATTTACCAGTGGACATTTTGCCAGGATGCGCAATAGTTTTGACCCTACGCGCAGCGGTGATATTATCATCAACCTTAAGCCAGCCTGGGTTGAGAACGGTGGCTGGATAACAAACCATAATTCGGTGTATGAATATGATTCCCATGTGCCTCTTATATGGTATGGATGGAAGGTCAACAGATCAAGCATCACCAGGAAGGTAAACATGAATGAGCTTGCTGCCACCCTTTCGGCATTATGCCGGCTGCCCTTTCCCAATGCCTGTTCAGGAGAGCCTATGATAGAGCTTTACAGGTAATTGGTATGCTTTTTGATTGTTGTAAGCCGGTGCAGAGGAAAAAAATAAATTTTTATGTTTTATTCATTTTTTTATATTTGCATGAATTTTTTAAACGTAACTAAATTAAAATCAATTACTATGGGAGTGTTATTAAGCAGAAGTCTGAAAACAATAGCTGTGCTTGTATTGATGGGCATTACGCCGGTTATAAACGGGCAGGTGACAATAAATGATGTGAAATCATCCTTTAACCAGGCTGTTCAAATGGAGAAGGTTGATCCCCAGTCATCTATCAGCTCATATGAAAATGTTGTTGAGCTGGCGGACCAGGTTGGCGGTGAAGAGGCTGAACAGATAAAGGAGCAGGCACAGAACAGGATTCCGAAAATGTATTACGAAGCTGCTAAAAAGCTGGCAGGAGCCAGGGATTATGAAGGGGCAGTAGAGGCACTGGATGCTTCAATAGAGGCATATAATGCATTGGGTGACAGCAGGAATGCTGCAAGGTCGCAGAGGACAATACTGAGTATAAGAGGCGTGCAGGCATCCACTGCAATCAACGAGGGCAATTATAATGAGGCACTCGGATTCTACGATGATGCACTGGAGAGAGATCCCAATTATGCAAAAGCCTACCTTGGTAAGCTGGTTATTTATAATGAAATGGAAGATACGGATAAGATGGAAGAGCTTGCGGTAACCGGACTCCAGATAGCCGGGCAGGAGAGGGATAACAGGACTGCAGGTGATATAAAGAAAGTGATGAGGGGCTTTTATTTTAAAAATGCCCAGACAGCTATGGCCGCAAAGGATTATGAAGAAGCTGAGCGTAGCCTTAAAAACTCGATTGAATATGGTAATAGTAATACTAGAGTCCATTACCAGCTGGGTCTGGCCCTTAAAGGTCAGGAGAAATGGAATGAGGCGGTGCAGTCATTCAATGAAGCTCTTGAGCTGGAGACCGGGGGCGCAGAAGACAAGGCCAAAATATATTTTGAGCTGGGTGGAGCTTACCAGGCGCTGGGTCAGGATACACAGGCATGTGAGAACTATAAGAATGCTTTACACGGAGAGTTTAAGGAAGCAGCACAGTACCAGATAGACAATGTGCTTGAATGTAACGGTTAAGCAGGCTGTTAAGGAAAAAGGTACAAAATAATGGTGCGGGTCCCGGTGATCCGCACTTTTTTTTATTAATGTACCCTGTAGCTGTCCCTTACCCTGCACACTTCACCCAGCAGGTTTTTATTATCCTCATATCCGTTGCCCATTATTATCATGTCTGCACCGGCTGAATAAACTAGCCCGGCCTCCCGGGCCGACCTTATCCCTCCTCCTACAATGAGAGGTACTGATATGGCCTGCTTTACTGCCCTGATCATTGATTCCGGCACATGGTGGGTGGCGCCGCTGCCAGCCTCCAGATATATAAGCTTAAGTCCAAGCATCTCACCCGCCATGGCTGTGGCCACGGCAATATCTGTCTTGGTTGATGGTATGGCCTCTGTCTGGCTCATATATTCGACCGATGTTTTTACACCGCAATTGATGAGGATATAACCGGTTGGTATAATCCCGGATTTCATTTTTTTTAGCAGGGGAGCTGCCACAACATGGTTTCCTATAAGCAGCTCAGGATTCCTGCCGGAGATAAGTGAGAGAAGGAGTATGTTGTCGGCCATATCTGTCAGCTGCAGCAGGCTGCCTGGGAAAAGTACAACAGGTATCCCTGTTGTCTTCTTTATTTTTCCGATGATCTCACCGGGGTGAATACTGGTAAGGCTGCCACCGATAAAAATAAAATCAGGCCTGCTGTGGCTGTCGAGACCTGCAAGATGCACTATATCTTCCGGGTCATAATTCTCAGGATCAAGGAGCAGGGCTATACATCTTTGCTTTTTTAGTGTCTTTATCATTATAATCCTTTTTTGTCCAGACTATTGTATAATTATCATAGCGTGTGTACTGCAGTTTAAATACCTCTTTGACCATATCTGTCTCGACAATACCTTTTATATCACCTGACTCCTCCACTCTGAAAGGTTTGATGGTGATATCTTTCTTCATATTAATGCCTTCCCTGTCACATATCTTGTACAGTGCCTCTTTGGCACACCAGTGTATGTAGAGATGGTATCTTATAAGATCCCATTTGCGTGTTATCTTCTCATTCCTGTTAATAAACCGTGCTGCTATGCCAATAATGTTTGAACTCATATATTCGAGGTCAAGGCCTATCTTTTCCCGGGTGCTCAGCATCAAAGCAGTAAGGTTATTGGAGTGGGAGATGCTTATGAAATGAGAGCCGTCTTTTATAAAAGGTTTATTATTTTTATTATA
Source organism: Bacteroidales bacterium (assembly GCA_041685495.1). GTDB lineage: Bacteria > Bacteroidota > Bacteroidia > Bacteroidales > VadinHA17 > UBA9300. Next base: position 13,268 of record JAWLFR010000020.1, on the reverse strand, counting down.
CACTATCCTGGCTTCCGGCCCTATAAGCTCAGCCAGCAGGGCTCTTACACTCAGAAATTCAAGCTTCCTTGAATTACTTTTGAATTTCTTGAATTTCTTCTTATCCCCGGGCCCCAGTTCAACCATTGACAGTAAGGTTTCCAGATCTTCTTCAATCTTCCAGACGCCCAGTACAGTGTATTCATTAAGATGATGTTCCGATATACAAGCCATTTTACTGTTTTAATATTCATTCCCATTCAAGAGTCTCGATGAGATGCTCTATATCCTGCCTGAAGAAATCGATAACAGGGGCCAGTGAGTCCTTGTCAGGCTGGGTATCGAAATACAGTGAGCCCCTAAGGTAATGACTTAAGCTGTCAGTGACAAAAAACTGAACCGATGAGGCTGCATTGCCGCTTATAATATATATTATGCCATAAACATTTTTTTCACTGTTATCCCATAATTTCTCTTCTATGGCATCTGCTTTTACAGAATGTTTATAAGCCAGGGTATGGGCATCCTCTGTAAGTACTTTAAGGTTATTGCTCACATCCATATAACTGATATGCAGCCTGCCCCTGTATTCCGGGAATTCAAGGTTAAACCAGCAGTAACGGTCAGCTCCCGGCTCTTTTCTTATTACACTGTAAACAGGGTATTCAAAGGTGAAGGGGCATGTTGAGTCAAACCTGGTATATTCCTTTTCAGGCAGATCTATCCTGAAATGTCCCCTGGGTTTCGGGACAGCATTATTTCTGCACGACCACAGCACAAGGGTAAGGCCGGCAAGAAGGAGAAAGAATATTTTAAGTCTTCGGTTTTTCATCAGCTCTTTTTCTTATTTCCACCCTGAGTTTCTTTATCCTGCGTTTATCAGCATCAAGTATACTGAAACGGAATTTTTTATAGTCGATGCTGTAGCCTGCACCCGGGATCTCACCGGTAAGCTCCAGTATCAGACCGGCCAGGGTATCAGAATCGCCCCGCACCTCTTCAAAAGGATCGGATTCAATGTCCATAAGCTTGAAAAAATCGTTCAGCAATGTCTTGCCTTCAAAAATATAGATATTATCATCCACCTTTTCAAAGGATGCCTCCTCAGCATCATTTTCATCAGGTATTTCCCCCACTATCTCTTCCAGTATATCCTCCAGTGTAATGATCCCGCCTGTGCTGCCGTATTCATCTATCACTATGGCCATGTGTATCTTTTTTTTCTGGAACTCCTCCAGCAGGTCGTTTATCTTTTTGGTTTCGGACACAAAATAGGGAGGCCGGATCAGTGACTGCCATTTGAAGGTGTCCTGCTTATGATAATAAGGCAGCAGATCCTTTACATATAATATTCCCTGTATACTGTCAGGGGTGCGTGAATATACCGGTACGCGTGAATAGCCTGAATCAATGACCTGTCTTATTACATCCCTGAAGGGTGTCTTTATCTCTATGGCCATTATATCTATCCTGGGCCTCATGATCTCTTTAGCCTCAATATTACCGAATTTGACTATACCTTTAAGTATTTTTTCATCATCCCTGTTATTCCCTGATGCAAGGCTTATGGCGTGTGACAGCTCGCCCTTGCTGAGTCCCTGCTCCTTATGCCCGGCCCTCCGTTTAATAAGGGAGCCTGATCTGATAAGGATAGTGCTCAGGGGCCTGAATACTTTCATGCACAGAACAAGGGGCAAGGCCATCATCCGGCTGAAGCGTATGCTGGCTTTTGCGGCATATACCCTGGGAATAAGCTCGCCGAAAAGAATAAGTACTGAAGTGATAAGTATAATCTCAATTAGCAAAGTAACTGTACGGTTCCCGGAAAAGACAAATAGCTGCTCACATATATAGGCAGAGAGCAACACAACAGAAAAGTTAACAAATGTGTTTACAATAATTATTGTGCTTATTAACTCTTCAGGTTTGCCGAGCAGCCTGGTTACAGCAGCTGACCTGGTCGTCCTCTTTTTTGACAGCTCCCTTATATCATCCCGTCCCATGGAGAAGAATGCCACTTCAGCGCCCGATATCATAGCCGAGCACAGAAGCAATATCAGCAGTACCACAATCTCTATAAGGAGAGATGCGGCAGAGACAGTATTTTGTATTATCATTATTTCCTGAAAGGGGTCAATGGATTCCAATTGACAAACATTTGATTAACACTAAAAAGGCAGATCATCATTTTCGTCACCTCCATCTCCCTGGGCCCTGTCCTCTTCTTTTCCGAAAGGATTTTCTTCTGCCTGTGATGAATGGCCTTCTTTGGAAGTTGACCCTTCACCAGTGTTGCCGTAGGATGAGTCACTGCCTTCAGGGTCTGATGACTTGTTGTCGGAACGGCGTCCCAGCATCTGCATATTATCGGCAATAATCTCGGTAATATATCTTTTATTCCCATCCCTGTCGTCATAAGAACGGGTGCGTATCTTACCCTCAATAAAAAGCTGCGATCCTTTCTTTACATATTTCTCGGTAACCTCCGCCAGGCCTCTCCATAATACAACATTATGCCACTCTGTTGTGGTTATCTTTTCACCATCCCTGCTCCTGTAGGTTTCACTGGTAGCAAAGGGGAACCTTGCAACAGGCACATTAGTATCAATATAACGTACTTCAGGGTCTTTACCTACATTCCCGACTAAAATAACCTTGTTAACTGACATTCTTAATAGATATAGATTTAATACTACGGTTTCAAAAAGGTAAAGTTAGTAAAAATAAAGCTAGTGACAATCGCGCAGCGGAAAATGCAGCTGATTTATTCATATTAAGAGCTTACCGGGAAAATGAAAACAGGGGCAATGTTTGCTTTTTCTGTGGGTGCTGCAGGGGAGGAGTTAATTGATTAACACTAATTCAATGAGTTATGAGTATAAAAAAATGAAAAAATATGCATAGACGTTTCATTTATATCAAATAATATTTTACATTTGCAGAGTTATTCTGAAAAAATTCGAAAACATATAAATTGTTGAATTAAAACTCATTAAAATGACTAAAGCAGACATCGTTAACGAAATTGCAAAAAAAACAGGTATTGAAAAGGTTACAGTACAGAGAACTGTTGAGGAGTTTATGGATTCCGTTAAGGACTCAATGGTTGACGGAAACAATGTATACCTGAGAGGTTTTGGCAGTTTCATAGTGAAGAAAAGGGCCAAGAAAACAGCCAGGAATATTTCCAAGAACACTACCATAATTATACCGGAACATTTTATACCGGCTTTTAAACCTTCAAAGTCATTTATCAATAAGGTAAAAAACAATATTAAGTAGATAATTTATGCCAAGCGGAAAAAAGAGAAAAAGACATAAGATGGCTACCCATAAGCGCAAAAAGCGTTTAAGGAAGAACAGGCATAAGAAGCGTAAATAGATGATGCTGCCTGCAGCCGGTTAACGTATTATACTAAACCTAAAGATTGTCTGATCTTTAGGTTTAGTATATTATAAGTGATATAAACGATCATCAGGATTTATTTTACTTTAATGTGGTAAGCAAGGATTTAATAATAGACTCCGGAACGAAAGAAGTATCCATTGCTTTACTTGAGGATAAACAACTCGTTGAACTCAATAAGGAAAAGAAGGATATTAAATTTGCAGTAGGAGATATATACCTGGGCAAGGTTAAGAAGATCATGCCCGGACTTAATGCCGCCTTCGTTAATGTGGGGTATGAGCGTGATGCTTTCCTGCATTATCTGGACCTGGGAGCCCAGTTCAGATCATTGCATAAATATTATGAGATAGCCCTGAAAAGAAAGGGCAAGATGTTGCCTGTTCATAAATTTAAGAATGAGCCTGATATTAATAAGGATGGAAAAATATCGGATGTTCTCAGAAGCGGGCAAACAGTAATTGTGCAGGTGGCCAAGGAACCTATTTCAACCAAGGGCCCCAGGCTTGGATCAGAGATATCCATTGCAGGCAGAAATCTTGTATTACTGCCTTTTTCTGACAAGGTGTCCATCTCAACAAAGATAGAGAGTGCGGAAGAAAAAAACAGGCTTAAAGCCCTTATACAGAGCATTAAACCTAAAAATTACGGGGTAATAATCCGAACGGTGGCTGAAGGGAAAAAAGTAGCCACCCTTGATGCAGAGCTGCGTGAACTGGTTGAGAGATTTGAAAAAGCCTTTTATGGCCTGCGAAAAGATATATCAAAGCCCGTTCTCTTTATCAGGGAGCTGAACCTCACAAATGCAATACTGCGTGATATACTCAATGTGAGCTTTACCAATATCACTGTTAACGATAATGTGCTGGCAACTGACATAAAGCAGTATGTCAGGGAGATAGCTCCGGACAAGGAGAAGATAGTCAAGCTTTATAAAGGCAATAAGCCCATATTTGATCATTTTGGCGTAACCAAACAGATTAAAACACTATTTGGCAAAACTGTTTCATTCAAGCATGGCTCCTACCTTATCATTGAACATACGGAAGCACTGCATGTAATAGATGTTAACAGCGGCAATAGGTCCAAAGCCGGCAGTGACCAGGAAACATCGGCTCTGCAGGTTAACCTGGAGGCTGCCAGGGAGATAGCCAGGCAGCTGAGGCTGAGGGATATGGGAGGTATTATAGTTATTGACTTCATAGATATGCTGACAAATGAACACAGGCAGAAGCTGTTCGATACTATGAGGGAGATAATGGCTGAGGACCGCACCAAGCATAATATACTGCCCCTTAGCAAATACGGGCTTATGCAGATAACCCGCCAGAGGGTAAGGCCGGAGATGGATATCAGTGTTGAAGAGAAGTGTCCGGTATGCAACGGCACGGGCAGGATAGGCCCCTCATACCTTTATATAGAGAAGATAGAAAGAGACCTTGAATTAATACTTGAGAAAGTTAAAACCAGGAGCTTTATACTTAAGACTCATCCCTTTATTGCCGCTTACCTGCGCAAAGGGATTATACCGCTGTACAGGAAAATGGCAAAAAGGCATAAGTGCAAGCTGGAAGTGCGGGCTATTGAATCATTCCATTATATGGAATACAGGTTTGCCGATAAATTCGGTGATGAGATAGACCTGGGTTAACATTTTGACATTATGTCCTTGTCACCCACAAACTGGTTTTGTTTGTCTTACCGGTAAGCTGTGACTGAACAATCAGTACTTAGAAGATGTTAGATATATTAAAATTTACAAGTGATGATGAAAAAATTTTCAACACTGGCCGTTCTTTTGTTTCTGAGCCTTATTTCGTTTTCGCAGATTTATGATCCGGTATCATGGGCTTTTTCATATGAGAAGAATGAGGAGAATGAGTATGATTTAATTTTCACTGCCACAGTGGAAGAAGGTTCCCACCTGTACGCGATGGATATTCCCGGTGGCGGACCAATACCAACAAGCTTTAGTTTTACCGGGTCGTCTGATTATGAACTGGTGGGCGATGTGCGTGCTATAAATGAAGGTGAGATTGTCTTTGACCAGGCTTTTGAGATGGAGATAAAATATTTCAGCGGCGAGGTGGTGTTCAGGCAAACAGTCAGGTCAGAACTTGATGAATTTACTGTGGAAGGCTATGTTAACTATATGGCATGTGATGATGAGAGATGCTCACCCCCGCAGGATGAAGATTTCAGTATTAATGTCCTGAAGGATGGTGCCGTTACCGGCACAGAAACAGCCAGGGCTGAGGTCAGCGACAAAGAGACTGAAACTGAAAGAACCGGGGGCGGCGACACTGAAGGGATTGCCGGGATAGACGATGAAACAGAAAATGTAAGCGGTAAAGGATCAGGCAGCGGAAACGGTGCTGTTGCGGCAGACAGCACTGAAAAAAGGGGTCTCACCGGGCTGTTTCTTATCTCCCTGCTCCTGGGTATAGCAGCAATACTTACACCCTGCGTGTTCCCTATGATACCTATGACCGTCGCCTTTTTTTCACAGGGCACGGAAAAAAAGAGTAAATCATTTATTAAAGCATTGATATTTGCACTGTCTATAGTGCTCCTGTATTCATCCCTGGGGGTGATAGTTTCACTTACGAGTGCAGGTGCTGGCTTTGCCAACACCCTCAGCACGCACTGGATACCCAATATACTTTTCTTTACCCTTTTTATTGTTTTTGCGGCTTCTTTTTTCGGCGCATACGAGATCATACTGCCCAATAAGTGGGTTAGCTCTGCCGACTCAAAGGTTGACAGTGGTGGCATGGTGGCAGCCTTTTTCCTTGGACTCACAACCGTGCTGGTTTCATTTGCCTGCACCGGACCTATAATCGGTGCCCTGCTTGTTGAAGCCGCTGCCGGTGACGTGCTGCGCCCGACGGTTGGCATGTTCGGTTTCGGCCTGGGCTTTGCCATGCCTTTCTTCCTTTTTGCCCTCTTCCCCTCGGTGATGGGCAAGCTGCCAAAATCAGGGGGCTGGCTTAATTCCGTGAAGGTGGTGCTGGGATTCATAATGCTGGCTTTCAGTATGAAATTCCTCTCAACAATAGATGCAGTATACGGCCTTAATATATTGACAAGGGATGTATACCTTTCAATATGGATTGTGCTGTTTATATTGCTTGGTCTGTACCTTATGGGCAAGATTAAGTTTGCTCATGACAGTGAGCTTAAACATATTGGTATATTCAGATTCCTTCTTATCATTGCCGTTTTCTCTTTTGCAGTGTATCTTGTACCCGGACTCTTCGGGGCGCCGCTTGATGGTGTATCCGGACTCCTTCCGCCCAGGTCCTCTGCACAGTTTGATCTGTCGGAAAGAGGGCCGCAGGCAGGTACGGGGCAGGTGTCTGAATACCAGGCCGGGGGAGAGGGTCTATGTGCAGAGCCAAAGTATGCCGGCAAGTTTGAGCTGCCTTACGGACTGGAAGGTTATTATGACCTTGAACAGGGACTGGCCTGTGCAAAGGAAAAAGATATGCCTGTATTTATCGATTTCAAGGGCCATGCCTGCAGTAACTGTAAGCAGGTGGAATCCAAAGTATGGTCAGACCCCGGAGTACTCAGGAGGCTGTCCGAGAATTTTGTGATCATAGCTTTGTATTGCGACGATCGTACCCGTCTGCCTGAAGATGAATGGGTCACCTCCTCCGTTGATGGTAAGGTAAAGAAAACCATTGGCCAGGTGAATACCAACCATGAGATAATTATGTTTGGCACTAACACCCAGCCCCTTTATGCCATTACCGACCACCAGGGTAATCCCCTTGTAGACCCGATGGGTTATAATATGGATGTGGATGAATATATTGAGTGGCTGGATAAGGGATATGCTAACTTTTAGCCGGGACTTTATTTATACCTGAGCCTTTGTATTGGTGCGGCAACAAAGGTGATAACAAGGATGAATATCCCGAATACACTTATATATCTTGATATAAAGTCGCCATTGGCAGAATAGAATGTGATATCATTATTCATTTCCAGGGAATGTTCCAGCACTCCTTTCTCCCACCAGCCCGTTTGTTGAAGGATATTACCCTGGCTGTCAATAAAGCATGAAATGCCAGTGTTGGCAGCCCTGGCAACAGCTCTCCTGTTTTCGATGGCCCTGATCCTTGCAAACATAAGGTGTTGCTTATATCCTGCTGTATTTTTCCACCAGCCGTCATTGGTAATGATAATTATAAAATTAGCATCATTCCTGATATAGGCGGTAACAAAATCGCCGTAAACCGATTCATAGCATATGACGGGCGCTGCCCTGCTCAAACCGTCCGGGTGCACGAAAACAGTCCTCTCAGGCTGAGAGCCGTAGCCCGTCATTGTGCCCCCGAGGTCCGGCACCAGCCTGTTATATATAAAAGCAGGAAGCATATTTATCTTTTTCTCTATGCCCGGCACCAGCTTTGATTTATGATAAAAATTAACCTCCTGTCCCGGGTTAACCTGCATAGCCGTATTATATATCTCATAATAGACATTGCTGCTGTCGATCATGGCAGCAGTTCGCGGCCTTTCTTTGTCGCTGGCATGGAAGGAGCGCATTGTGGTAATACCGGTAATAATGCTTATACTGTCATTATTCCCGGCAAGGGAGTCGATCATAAGATAATACTTATTATCGAGCACATTCTCTTCGTAGAAAGGGTCATCCACCACTGTCTCAGGCAGAATAAGCCAGTCGGTAGTCCCGCTCATATTATCACCGGCAAGGCTGAGCATATCTCTCAGCTGCCTTTCAAAGCTGTGTCCGCTGAACTTTTCCGTATATGGATCAATATTAGGCTGGATGATAAGTATTTCGGATTCAGTGCCAGCGGGACTGTAATTATGGTACCTGTAAAAAGACAGGGCAGACGGCAGAATAAACAGTACAAGGAAAAGGGTGATAAGCCTGTACATATGCTGTCTTCTTTTATTTGCACGGAATAAAATAAAGAAGATGACCATATTACACAGCAGTATCCACATGGTGCCCCCGGCAACACCCGTTATATCATACCATTGAATAAACATTATCTCATTACCCAGCACATTGCCAAGGTTAAGCCATGGGGTTAATATGCTGAGTTTGCTGTTTATATGTTCAAGTATAAGCCAGAAAGTTAGAAGGCTGGTATATCCGAGGAAGGAAGATGATTTTTTATATATAATGAATGAAAGCCAGAATACTGAAGACATAAGGAAGGCATTGGCTGTAACAGCATATACCAGTCCCGCCACAGAGGCATTGCGCAGCCATAATAATGTAAAGAGGTTATAGATAATAAAACCCGGCATCATCCTCAGGAATGCCAGCCTGCCCGGCGCTTTTTCATTTATTGAGTACTGGAAGAGGTAAAGGAAGGGTACAAAGGCACACATTATTATCAGTCCGCTTGCTTTCTCGTGCCAGGCCAGTGCGCTTAGTAATCCTCCCGTTACTGAAACGAGCCATAATCTGTTCTTCATGCTGACGCTTTTTTATCCAGGTGCCTTTCGCCTTATAGTCAGGTATACACCTGCCAGGATGCAAATTACAGAAATAATCATAAATGGGGTAATAATCTCTCCGTCACTATGGCCCCATAATGTTGAAATTACTGGTGCCAGGTATGTTACCGTTACGGCATAGACAGGTGATGTTCTCAGTATAAGTATATTAAACAGGGCTACTGCTATACCTGAACCAAAAACCGATAGTATAGCTATAAAGCCCAGGTTACGCAGCCAGTTCTCTGTTTCGAGTGCAGGCCCGAAATCACTGGCCAGCAGTGTTATACCTGCAACCGGACCGATAATAAAGAATGCCAGGGCTGTTATGACTATTCCATTTATGTTTTTTATAAGGGTTACCTGGTTGGAGCTTATGCCGTAAAAAAATGTGGCCAGTACAATAAACAAGCCCATGGGATCGAACGAAAAGGAACCCCTGTAAAGCAGTCCGGCAGCACCCACCAGGCCTAAGAGTATACCTGTAACCTGGTTCCACCTTGCCTTCCTACTGTACAGTATTATGCCCGTGAGAAGTGTGAAGAGGGGAGTGAGGGCATTCAGCATGCCGGCAACCGAGCTGTCTATCTCTCTCTGGGCAAAAGGATAGAGGAAGGCCGGCAGTGCATTGCCAACCAGTCCAATAATTACCAGGCTTAAAATGTTGTCCCTGTTTATCTTTCGCAGGTGAATAAGCGCCACTGGCAGTAAGAAGATATAGCTGATAAAGATCCTCAGAGAAGCTATCTGGAGCGAATCAAATGACCTGAGCCCTTTCTTCATAAGAATAAAAGAGCTGCCCCAGGTAAGTGAAAGCAGGATGAGGATGGACCAGTTGATTAATTTATCCCTGAGCATAATGAATACAAAAATAGCATCAAATATGTTGTTCACCACCATTAATATGACATTAGTGGAAAAATTATCTGCGACGGCTTAAATAAATCAGCTATTATTGCTTTGTGAACCAATTTTTCATAAATTTACCATACAATCAGTAAGCTGATATTATTATGAAAAGAACATTGAGCTTTCTTACCGCTTTATTCCTGTGCTTAAGTCTCGGTGCACAGGATGTTGAACAGCATGTAATTTCCTCTGCCGGTTCTTTTGATGTTTCCGGCGATAATTCCGTTTCACTCAGCTGGACTCTGGGTGAGCTGGTTGTTACCACTGCAGAGTCATCTGATGGCAGTCTGATACTGACACAGGGTTTTCAACAATCGAAGCTGATAATTGACGGCATAGAGCTGAATCCTGAGCTTGGTGTTGAGGTGACTGTTTATCCAAACCCTGTAAATGAAATAGTGAATATTAAGTTTTCCGAACAGCTTAAGGGTGAAACAATGATATTTTTGTCAGGCCCGGACGGCAGGCTTATCTACAATGAAGCCTTAAAGCCGGGCGTGCTTATAAGGGAAATATACATGGATAGCTACCCTTCCGGAACATATTTCCTCAGGATACAGAATGGTAATAAACTAAATGTTTATAAGATTATTAAGCTTTAAGCTTAATTGATGCTTTTACTGTCCAAAAAGCAGTTTTTCCATTCTTTTCATGGCTGCCCCGACTATTATGTCGGGGCTTTTTTCGATTTGCCCGGGAAGGGACAGGTCCGGGCTTACGATCTTCTTAACCGGGAAAGCTGTTATTAAATAGCTTTTTTTTTTCTTGTCTGATAATCTTTTTATCTAATTTTGATTTTATCTAAATAAGAGAGTAAGATACATGAGATAAACATAAGGATAGCAAAGCTATCTTATGTAAAAAGTATAAATATTTTAAATATTTTCTTTGACAATAAATTATAAAGTTATGAAAAGACATATTTCACTACTTCTGGTTCTTCTGGTATTTGCATTTACATCCTGCGGTGATGAGGAAGCGAAACTGGTAAAAAAGGCAGACAAATTGCATGACAGAATACTTACAGTTGATTCTCACTGTGATACACCTATGAGGATGATGCGCTCAGACTTTGACCTGGGACAGAGAAATGATGACGGTTGTGTTGATTTTCCCAGGATGGAAGAGGGAGGACTCGATGCTGAATTTTTTGCGGTTTTTATAGGGCAGGGTCCGCGTAACGATGAGGCCTATGAAGATGTATATAACAGGACGGTTGAGACCTTCGATAAGATATATGAGAGTGTGGATAATAATTCCGGGATGGCGGAGCTTGCATACAGCGTTAAGGATGCCTACCGTATAAAGAAGACAGGTAAACGCATTGCTTTTATAGGCATTGAAAACGGGTACACTGTAGGCAGGGATATCTCAAAGGTTGAGGAATATTATAATATGGGTGCCAGGTATATGACCCTGTCCCATTCGAGCAATAATGATATATGTGATTCATCAACAGATAACAGCGGCCCTGAACATGGAGGTCTGTCGGCATTCGGAGAAGAGGTGGTAAAGGAGATGAACAGTCTTGGCATGATGGTGGATGTGTCTCACATCTCCGATGAGGCCTTTTATGATGTTATAGAGACATCAGCTGCTCCTGTTATTGCTTCTCACTCTTCTTGCAGGGCACTTTGTGAGAGTCCGCGCAACCTTGATGACGATATGCTACTGGCATTGGAAGATAATGAAGGTGTAATCCAGATATGTATCCTGAGTAATTATCTTAAGCAGCCGGAGCCCAATCCTGTTCTCGATGAGAAGCTTGCTGAAGTAAGGGCTAAGTATAATGATTTCGAGGATCTGACAGAGGAGGAATTCAGTAAGGCCAGGTCTGAGTATTACGAGGTAAGGGATAAATACCGCAAGCTGGCCACTGTAGAGGATGCTGTCGATCATATTGATCATGTTGTACAATTAATAGGCATCGACCATGTTGGTATAGGCAGTGATTTTGACGGGGGAGGCGGTATTGCCGATGTCAGGGATGTGTCGCAGATGAAAAATATAACCATTGAACTGCTCAGGCGGGGTTATTCGCGTAGTGAGATAGAAAAGATATGGGGAGGCAATATTATGCGTGTCCTGCATGAGAATGAAAGGCTGGCCGAAGGGCAGGCGGGGGCTTAGTTTTATTTTTCCTTTTTGTCTTTCACCCTTGAATATCTCATAAACCTGAGTATCCATGCCGGCAGGTTCTTTTCGGGATGCATCTTGCTGATATCAATATACCATCCCAGTTTCTTAAGAACAGGTATCTTTAATGTTTCTACAAACTCGATCAGAGTGCCGTCAGGATCTTCTATATAAGCAAAATGTCCGGCTGCCTCGCCCATGTCGAAACCTTTGGTGTCGTGACTGGCCTTGCTGTCAACGGTAAAACCAAAGCCTTCCCTGAGGCAGTGTTCCTTCAGTGCATCCATGCCCTTAACATCGTAGCACAGGTGAATAAAGCCCGGGTCGCCCCAGTAGCGGTCTTCATAGATCTTCCCGGCTGTGCGTCCCTCCACGCTTATAAGCTCAATGACACTGTCGCCGAACAGCCTGCTGAATGTGCCACGGAAAGGCTTGCTCTGGCTGAGCAGCACCCTCCTGAAGGTATGATCCCCGCCGGGCAGATTCTCAAAATCGCTGAATCTTCCTGATTTATCATAAACCAGCTTATCATAACCCAGGATATCCGAATACACTTTCAGGGATTTCTCAATATCTGATACCCCTATAACCGCTCCATAGGCACCGCCGCTTACCTTTTTTTCATTAAGGAACCAATCTGATGCTTCAACACACTGGAAGATATTATTATACGGATCCCTGATAAAGAAAGTGTTTCTTTCCAGCGGGTCTTTGGAGGGCTCGCCCAGTAATTCAGCCCCTATTTTTTTATAATGACTGAGAGCCTGGTCAATATTTTTGACTTTTATCTTGCATGCAAAAATACCCAGGTCGCCGGCCAGTATCTCTTCCTTTGCCTCCTGCGGTTTCCTGCCCTTATACTGCCATATCTCAAAACCACCACCGCTTTGCATGTTCATGGCAAGCACGGCATGTCTTTTTCGTGGTTTACCCCCTGTGTAGGGTAGCATCAGCCTGGCCTCTGCCTCCTCTTCGAAGATGGGTACATCCACCCCGAAAAATTTCCTGTACCATTGCCATGCTTCGTGCAGATTTTTCACTCCCACGCCCATTTGCTGTATACCGCTGATAATGTAATTCTTCATTGCTCTGCCTTTCTTGTGCATCAAAGATATAATACCCTCTTATTAAACTTTTTCATTCAGGTTTTATTCTTGCTGCAATATTAAAAAAAATTGACGGAAAAAACTTCCTTATATATAACATAATTAACTCATTACCGCCTACAAGGATTTCCCTTTTGTTCCTGTCCAGGCCCTTCAGTATTATTTTAGCCGCTTTTTCAGGACTAATGCCCCGGGCCTGTCCGGGATCCATCCTGCCATGTTCTTTACCTGTAGCGGTCAGTGCATTA
>JAWLFR010000116.1:0-6762 GCA_041685495.1 Bacteroidales bacterium | reverse complement strand
AGCTGTTCTTTTCCTGGTGTATAAAGGTATGGGTCAGCTTGGCAGCGTTATTATGCTCATTCTGAACCCTCAGGATATCAAAATGAGCATTCTCCCCCACAAATATTTCTGTCACGGCATTGGTCAGAAATTTAAGGGGCGACAGGGCATGATCGCAAACTATCATTGGAAACTTTGCACCGGCTTCCACAACGATAAGGTTACGGTGTTGCACAAAGGTATCCTTGTCCGAATGAACAAGGTTGATAATCTGTACAGGTTTTGTAAAACTCACTCCTGCCGGAACATAAACAAATATGCCATCAGAGGCCAGTGCCGTGTTAAGGGGAATAAGTCCGTCACTGCCGTTACGGGCATACTTACCGTAATGTTTTTCAACTATTTCAGGGTATTTTTCTGCAGCCTCTGACAGGCTGCCAACCCACACCCCTTCTGGCAATCCGGCCGGCATGCCGTTATACTTTGGAGGAAAGCCGTTCAGCAGCACCAGGTTAAAGCTGTCAAGGTCCACCACCTCACACTCAAAATCCTCTGCCGCCTTAAAGTCCTCCTGCCTGGGAACAAAATATGAATTATAATCCTTATTGATCCATGGATCAAGATTTGTATACTTATAGGCCTCATTTTTACGTCCAGGAACACCCAGCTCAATAAACTGCTTCATGGCATCTTCCCGGAAACTGTTTATTATACCAGCCGAGTTCTCCTCTATACGTTGGCTGTTTGCCCTGTACAGGTCCGAGAATCTTTTTGTTGTCTCCTCTCTTCTATCCATAATTTTCGATATCTACATCTTTCTTTATCCAGTCATAACCCTGCTTTTCAAGTTCAAGAGCCAGCTCCTTACCACCTGTCTTAACTATTTTGCCATCATATAATACATGTACAACGTCCGGTATTATATAATCCAGTAAACGCTGGTAATGAGTAATGACGATGGCAGCATTTTCAGGGGTTTTCAGCTCATTTATTCCGTTTGCCACAACCCTCAGTGCATCTATGTCGAGTCCCGAATCCGTCTCGTCCAGTATTGCCAGCCTTGGCTCGAGCATAGCCATCTGGAATATCTCATTCCTCTTCTTCTCACCTCCTGAGAAGCCCTCATTAACTGACCTGTTTGTAAGAGCCGACTCAATCTTTACCAGTTCCTTCTTCTCTCTCATCAGTTTAAGAAAATCTGATGAAGGGAGGGGGTCCAGTCCCCTGTGCTTCCTGTGCTCATTAAGAGCCGTCTTCATAAAATTGACCATGCTTACCCCCGGTATCTCTATAGGGTACTGGAAACCCAGAAATATACCTTCCTTAGCTCTTTCTTCAGGCTCCATCTCCAGCAGGTCCTTACCCATATATGTAACTTTTCCATCTGTCACCTCTCCGAAATCCTTACCTGCCAGCACAGCTGCAAGTGTGCTCTTACCGGAGCCGTTTGGTCCCATAATGGCATGTATCTGTCCTTTATTAACATCCAGTGTAATACCTTTCAGTATCTCCTGTCCTTCTATCTCAACCTTAAGGTTTTCTATTTTTAACATATCTGATTATTATTGTATTGTTCAATTTTTTTGTCATTCTGCAGGCAACGATACGCCTGCCTGTCGCATAGAATCATTTATTAGCCGTGCCCGGCCTATTTTATTCTGAGACCTTCACAGTCCATATAATACATCAGCCAACACTCCCTTCAAGGCTTATCTGCAATAATTTCTGAGCCTCCACTGCAAACTCCATTGGCAGTTTATTCAGCACCTCTTTGGCATAACCGTTCACTATCAGACCTATAGCGTCCTCCGTGCTGATACCCCTCTGGTTACAATAAAATATCTGGTCCTCGCCTATCTTTGAAGTAGTGGCCTCATGCTCCACAATACCTGTCTGGTTATCCACTTCAATATACGGGAAGGTATGAGCGCCGCATTTATCACCAAGCAGAAGCGAATCACACTGTGAAAAATTACGGGCATTATCAGCATTCTTAAGCACCTTAACCAGTCCCCTGTAGCTGTTCTGGCTCTGACCTGCCGATATACCTTTGGATACTATAAGGCTTCTGGTGTTTTTGCCGATATGCATCATCTTGGATCCTGTATCTGCCTGCTGGTGATTATTTGTCACAGCCACTGAATAAAATTCGCCGCGTGAATTATCTCCTTTTAATATGCAGGAAGGGTATTTCCATGTTATGGCCGAACCCGTCTCAACCTGGGCCCATGATATTTTTGAATTTTCGCCCCTGCATATCCCACGTTTGGTAACAAAATTATACACCCCGCCTTTACCCTCTTTATTGCCGGGATACCAGTTCTGTACGGTTGAATATTTCACCTCTGCATTTTTCTCTGCCACTATCTCCACAATGGCAGCATGAAGCTGGTTCTCATCCCTCTGCGGAGCAGTACACCCCTCCAGGTAGCTGACATAGCTCTCATCTTCAGCAATTATCAGTGTACGCTCAAACTGGCCTGTATTGGCTGCATTGATACGGAAATATGTTGACAGCTCCATCGGGCATCTTACCCCTTTGGGGATATAGCAGAAGGAGCCGTCACTGAATACCGCGCTGTTCAGTGCGGCAAAATAATTATCCGTATAAGGCACCACCGTGCCCATATATTTCTTTACCAGATCAGGATGTTCAAGCACTGCCTCACTAAACGAACAGAAAATAATTCCCAGTTCAGCCAGGTTCTCCTTGAAGGTTGTCTTTACAGACACACTGTCCATTACGGCATCAACAGCCACACCCGAAAGCCTTTTCTGCTCCTCAAGGGGTATCCCCAGCTTATTGAATGTATCCAGCAGTTCAGGATCTACCTCATCAAGACTTTCAAGCTTTGCATTTTGCCTTGGAGCCGCATAATACACAATGTCCTGGTAATCTATCTCCGGTATCTTAAGATGAGCCCAGTGCGGCATCTCTTTTTTCTGCCAGGCCCTGTAAGCTTTGAGTCTGAATTCAAGCATCCATTCCGGTTCTTTTTTCTTGGCCGAAATAAGCCTGACAACATCTTCATTCAAACCCTTGGGGATAGCATCTGTATCAATATCAGTATAAAAACCATACTTATATTCACCTGATGTTACATCATTTAATATCTTATCCTGCTCTTTTCCCATCTGCTCAAATCATGTTTAATTATATTACCTCGTCAACCTAACAGCAATGATCTGCAATTTGTTTTTTAATTTGTATTTAATCCGGATAAAGCTCAGGCAAAAATACAAAATTCTCAGTAAGGCCTTAAATAAAAGGAGATAAAAGTGTTTTATTGCTGAGTGTTGTCCGCAACGAATATAAACACACAATAAGGGCAACCATCACCTCCAACACCGCTAACCATGCGCTGGATTTTTTCATTAAGACATAAAATATTACTTTAGACCGTATGTTTGAAAAAGCAAAGGCATTCGAAAAAAGATCAAACTTAAGTGACAAAACTTATAACAACCTAAATGAAAATCCTCGGTAATATCATCTGGCTACTTTTTGGCGGCATAATAATCGCCATTGAGTACTTTATCGCCAGCATTGCGCTTATGGTAACAATAATTGGTATACCTTTTGGTATACAGACCCTTAAGCTGGGTCTTCTTGCCCTATGGCCCTTCGGGGCCGAGGCCCGTATGGATGTAAGAGCCTCGGGCTGTCTTTATGTTATAATGAATTTACTGTGGCTTATACTGGGAGGGCTTGCAATAGTATTATCACATGTTTTTTTCGGGCTTCTTCTTTGTATCACAATTATAGGCATCCCTTTCGGAATGCAGCATTTCAAGCTTGCAGCCATTGCCCTTTCCCCTTTCGGAAGGGACATTATCAGGATATGACTGTATGGATTCGCCGGGACGGAGCCTTAAAAATTATCTTTTTATCTTAAAGGTGAAAAAACCGCTTAAGCATTTTACCTCTTCAGCTTCTTCCCTGCACTGTATGCATCACCTATCTTTTTACCTAAGCGCCGGTATTCCCTGGCTCCCCCTATATAAATGAGGGGATCAATAGCTTCTATGTCAAAGGAGGTGTAATCGGCGTTATCATCTAACTTATCGGTATCTATATGTGTCTCCACTATCCTGCCGATAAAGTGATTGGTCTGACCTACTATATTCGCCTCAATAAGTTCGCACTCAAGGTTGAGTGGACACTCTTTTATTATGGGTGAGCTGATGATCTTCGAGGGCATTTTCGTAAGACCGGTCTCGCGGAATTTATCGGTATCCCTGCCCGATGTGATACCGCAAAAATCTGCATCAACCATAATACCTGCAGATGCTATGTTAACAGTAAAATTCCCGTTCTTTTTGATCTCGTTGCCGGAAAAGCCCTTCTGCCCTACCGAAATGCCAAGGGTTGGAGGCTGGCTGGTAAGCAGGCTTACCCATGCTATGGTTACTATATTTGCCTTTTCCATTGTACCGGTAACAACAAGCGCTGCCGGATTGGGAAACATGATTTTCTTTGGTCCGAATGTAGTCTTCATAACTTATTCTTTTTTTCTCTCATTTACATCAAAACAAAAATAAAAAATTGATTCGACAATCGATATTGACTCACCATGAGTTCTCAGGGTTTGTCATGCTCACAGCTTATAATTGCTGTCGCAAACCTGATCAGCCTGTTTTGACATTTAATTTTCAGCCGGACTATTCCCGGGTGCTCTGCTCCATACATTTCAAATAATTTTTCTTATTTTGGTATATCTTTAACTATAACCATCCAGGTCATGAAAACAACAGCAATTGCAATGATTATTATCTTTATTTCCTGCCTTTTACCGGCACAGGATTATATCGATACGGAAAGCAGGATCACGGCTGTCACAGTCTTCCCCGACAGGGCCCAGATTGAAAGAGAGGCCAGCCTCAATATTCCACAGGGAAAATCACTGCTGAGAATACCCGGACTTTCACCATATGCCGATGCTTCCAGCCTGCAGGTAAAAGGTGAGGGGAACTTTATGATTCTTTCGGTTAACAGCAGGCAGAACTACCTGGAAAACACCGAAGAAAATGAAGCTGTCAGAAATATCAGGGAAAGAATAGATGAGCTGAAGACGAAGATTGAAGATGAGAAAACCGGTATTGAAATACTTAAAGAAAAAGAGGCCTTCCTCACTGCAAACAGGGTTATAGGAGGTAAGAATGAAAAAATTACAGCCCAGGAACTGGCCGATCTGACCGAGGTATACACTTCGTCTATTGAGGAAGTACGAAAAGGAATACTTTCCAGGAGCAGGCTTATAAAAGATTATGATGAGGAGAAGCAGAAACTTGAGAATCAGTTGCAGGGGGCACTCCGTTTATCAAGGATGCCTACATCAGAGGCAATAATATCAGTTTCTGCCGATCAGCCGGCAAGGGCAGTACTCACACTCAGTTATCTGGCCGGTAATGCGGGATGGTATCCCTCATACGATATCAGGATAAGTGATATTGAAGAAGATGTGAATATCATCTATAAGGCTAATGTATGGCAAAACACAGGTATCGACTGGAAGCAGACCATAATGAGCTTTTCCGATGCCAATCCTTCTGAAACCGGTACTTTACCTGTATTACATCCGTCTTACCTTGACTTCTACAGTGTTATGATCAGGGGATCAGGTAAATCAACACCGGCAATGGCCAGGTCCAAAGCAATGGATGTGGTAGAAGATGCTATTGCTTTTGAGTATGAAGCTGACCTGGAGGAAGCATCAATACCGCCGGTAAGTATAATAACAAATTCCAAGGGATTCTCTTTTGAAGTGAATATACCTCAGACTGTTAATTCCGACGGCAAAAATGTTGTAACTGAATTACAACACCTGTCTGCTGAAGCGGACTATAAATATATCACTATACCCAAACTAAGGGAAGAAGCATATTTAACAGCCGATATACCGGAATGGGAGTCGCTGAACCTGCTGGACGGTGAGGCTAATATCTACTTTGGCAATACTTTTACCGGAACAAGCATCATAAATACAGCAGATATTGCCGATACACTGAATATTTCCCTGGGCACTGATAATGGGATTAATGCAGAACGGGAGAGCCTTAAGGAATATACCTCAACCCGCCTTATAGGAACAAACAAAATAGAGACCCGCTCATACAGGATAAGGATAAGGAATAACAAAACAGCTGCTGTTGATATAGATGTATATGACCAGGTGCCGGTATCACAGAATAAGGATATTGAGGTGGAGGCCACAGAGCTGTCAGGCGGAATAATGAATGAGTTCACAGGCGAGGTCAGGTGGCAGACCGGCATCCCGGCCGGTGAATCGAAGGAGTTTATCCTTACCTATACAGTCAAATACCCTAAAAACAAGAAGGTGATTATTGAATAAGACATAATTCATGTGTCACCACCGCATCAGACACTTCGCTTTGTTCAGGGCGACAGTGTATCCGGCGATCCTTCCCAGCCCTGGGCTTTCAGTTCCGCCAGGCTGCCATCCTGCAGGACCAGGCTGTTTCCTTCTTCCCGGGACACCAGGTGGCCTATTATGCTTATCCCTTCGATCTTTTCCAGTTTTTCATGATCCTTTACAGAACATGTAAACACATATTCAAAATCATCACCACCGTTGAGGGCTGCAATAAGCGGTTCAAATTCCAGCTCCCTGCCGGCCGATGCCGTATCCCTGTCCACCGGGAGCTTATCATGGTAAACCCGGCAACCCAGTGCGGCAGTCTTTGAGATATGGAGCAGCTCAGAGGCCAGTCCGTCCCTCACCGTCCGTATAATCCCGGGTTTAATACCATTCTCAGCCAGCT
>JAWLFR010000019.1:23593-27167 GCA_041685495.1 Bacteroidales bacterium | reverse complement strand
GAGAACCTGATGGCCATCTATGGTTACGGTCTGCAGATATACTGTGATTTTTCGGGTTATACGGATATAGCCATAGGTATAGCCCTTATGCTGGGTTACAGGTTGCCGCTTAACTTTAACTCACCCTATAAGGCACATAATATTACCGATTTCTGGCGCCGCTGGCATATATCACTGTCGAGATGGCTCAAGGACTACCTCTATATATCAATGGGAGGTAACAGGAAGGGACGTATCCGGACCTATATAAACATCATGATAACCATGTTGCTGGGCGGACTCTGGCATGGTGCCGCCTGGAGGTTTGTAATATGGGGCGGACTGCATGGGGCTGGACTGGTGATTAACAAGCTGTGGACGCAGTTATTTCCCCGCCGCAGGCAGCCGGGAAGGATAAAAAGGTTTATTTCTGTTCTTATTACTTTTAATTTTGTCAGCTTCTGCTGGATATTCTTCAGGGCACCGGGTATCGATTCGGCCGGACTGATGCTAAGGCAGGTATTTACGTCTTTCAGTCCGGGCAGCCTTGTGGATCTTTTTACCTCCTACAGCCAGGTGATAGTAATAATGGTTAGCGGCTATATCCTCCATTTCCTGCCGGTGAGGGTTAAGGAAGCATACCGTGGCCTGTTTATCCGGCTTCCGCTGGCCGTGAAAATACTCCTTGTATACCTTGTGGCACTTGTGCTTTATAATGTGCAGTCGACAGATATACAGCCGTTTATATATTTCAGGTTTTAAGGATTTCAGTTACTGTGCTCTTGTTTGAGGCAATGGCTTTGCCGCTGTCCTCTTATCCAATTGTTCCTGCTGTTCAGAGCTGGTCTGTTATCCTGTGCTTATATATTTGTTCAGAGATAGTCTGTTCCTTTATGGCTCCCCCTGGTAAAGGGCGACACAGCCCTTTCGTATATGCCCTGCACCCAGGCTATGGCCATACCGTAATTGGTAACCGCTACGCCGGCTTCTGTTGCCGGCTTAAGCCTGTTATGCAGCTGCTTGCGGGTTATCATGCATCCGCCGCATTGTATAAGAAGGGCATAATCCTCCACCGGTCTGGGTGTGGAATCGAGTCCGGATACAATATCAAAATGTATCTTCTTGCCGGTAAAGCTGCTTATCCACCTGGGTATTTTAACCCTTCCTATATCATCACAGGAGACGTGATGGGTGCATGATTCGAGCAGCAGCACCCTGTCGCCATCTTCCAGCTCCGATATTTTGGGTGTGCCTTTCAGATAATTATTAAAATCGCCTTTCAGCCTGGCCAGTGCTATGCTGAAGCTTGTCAGCGGTATGTCTGCCGGCACTGAAGCATCCGCTTTAACAAATATCTGTGAGTCAGTAAGAGCAAGAGCCGGTTTAACTGCCGACCTTTGAAGGAAGCTGTCTATCTCTCTTTCCTTAAGGACTATTGCTATGGCATCATTATCCAGTATATCTCTTATGGCCTGCACCTGCGGTAGTATGATCCTGCCTGCCGGGGCCTCCACGTCAATGGGTGTTATAAGCATCACCATATCCCCCTGGCTTATTATATCACCCAGCAGGGTGGGTGTTTGCAGTGCATGGTCGGGTATAGTTTCTTTTATCAGCCTGATGAGTTCCTCATAGTTCTCTCCCGTAAGGGATGAGAAGGGCAGGGGTTTTTTACCGCATTCCCTGGTTACCCTGGCTGTGAATTCAGCGGCGGGCCTGGCCAGATCTGATTTTGTCTGCACTATAATAAAGGGGGTGTCGGTTTTATTGAAACTTCTGATGATCATTTCTTCAAATTCGCCCCACGTTTCATTATTCAGAACCAGTATGCCAAGGTCAATGATATCCAGTATTTTCATTGATCGTTCAACCCGTTTCCGGCCCAGTTCGCCTGTGTCGTCTATCCCTGCCGTATCGATAAGTATTACGGGACCGAAGCCCGTTATCTCGAATGATTTTTTTACCGGGTCTGTTGTGGTACCTGCCTGCTCTGAAACGATGGCTATATCCTGTCCTGCCAGGGCATTGATAAGGCTGCTTTTGCCGCTGTTCCTTCTTCCGAAAATACCTATATGTGGTTTACTTTCACGTCCTTTCTTCATATATCACATCATTA
Organism: Bacteroidales bacterium; assembly: GCA_041685495.1. Classification (GTDB taxonomy): domain Bacteria; phylum Bacteroidota; class Bacteroidia; order Bacteroidales; family VadinHA17; genus UBA9300. The sequence continues at coordinate 25,072 of JAWLFR010000019.1, read as the reverse complement.
TTATAAATCCCTGCTACCCCCGCTTATTCACCATCTCTTATATCATCAAGTGAGAATCCCAGCTTGAGCAGGTTGCCGGCCTGCAGTATATCTTCCAGCTTTTCCCTGTCCATAAGCCCTGTTTGCTGGCAGGCCTCAAATACATCAGTATCATTCTCTTTCATGAACAGGGCTATATCAGCAGCCCTGCTATAGCCTGTATAAGGGATAAGGGCAGTGCTTATCACCGGGCTTCTCATCAGCGTGTCATAGGAGGCTTTACCGTTAATCTTTAATCCTTCAACCATGTTCATGGCCATGCTTTTATTTGCATTGATAAGCAGTTTGAGGCTTTCTATAATGCTGTGGCCTATAAGGGGCAGGTAGGGATTCAGATCGAGGCAGCCCTGTCCGCAGAGATTGCTTATTAGCATATCATTGGAGTATATCTTATGTGCTGTGGAGATGATAAATTCAGGTATCACCGGGTTTACCTTGCCCGGCATAATTGTGCTCCCCATCTGCCGTTCAGGAATAGTCATTATTCCTGTTTTACTTATATCGGATGCAAGGAGCCTTATATCTGATACAGTCTTTTCCAGGTTGACGGCATGAGCTTTAAGTGTTGCATGTATCTCAACCCAGGTATCCAGATTGGATGTGGCATCACCCAGATTCTCACTGCGTGTAAGTGGCAGTGAGACAATATTTCTCAGTTCAGGCACCACCTCAATAATAAAAAAGCGGGGAATAGCCAGTCCTGTTCCCGTCGCCCCTCCACCAAGGTTAATAACCTTAATCCTTTCCTTGCATTTTGACACCCTCCACCAGTCGCGCGACAGGGCATCATTATAGGCACTGAACAGCCTGCCGAAGGATGAGGGCACTGCTTCCTGCATCTGTGTATAGCCGGGACGCAGGTAATCGCGGTACTTCTTTTCCAGCTCTTCGAGGCTTTGCCTCAGCATATTTATCGAAGCTTCCAGTTCCTCAAGCAGCTTCATGGAGGCTACTGTCAGTGCCGTGGGTATGACATCATTGGTTGACTGGTATATGTTGGCATGCTCAAGGGGATGGATAAGTGAATAATCACCTGCATTACTGCCTGTATTAATAAGTGCAGCATTGCTAATGATCTCGTTAATATTCATATTAATGCTTGTGCCGGCACCTCCCTGCATTGCAGGTATAATAAAGTGGCTGTAATACAGTCCTTCAGACACCTCTATGGCTGCCGCTTCCAGCGCATTGATAATGGAGGGGGGTATAAGTTTCAGGGGCGGCTTATCACCGTATTTTGTGATGGCAGCCTCTGAGAATCGCCTGTAAGCGCGGTAGCAGGCCTGCTTCACCTGTCCGGCAGCCCTGTACCATTCTTTATGAAAAGGAATATCACCCGGAAAATTTTCCTTTGCCCGTATGGCGTTTATGCCATAGAGTGCTTCCTCGGGTATCTTCACTTCGCCCAGCCAGTCAGATTCAATACGATCCATATTTTCA
>JAWLFR010000019.1:0-23493 GCA_041685495.1 Bacteroidales bacterium | reverse complement strand
ATTGCTGAACAACAAATTTAGTTAAAAAATACGGATGACAGCACAATCTTAGTTGCCGAAACGTGGATTTACCACATTATTATATATTGATCCGAAAGAGTAGCTCAGTCCTACCTCAAAGGAATATGAATAATTGGTTTTCAGGGCTATCTGTCTTGTCAGCACCTCCTGTTCAGTGGCATCACCCTTGGGCAGGTTGCGCTGGTCATGTATAAGGTTTGCCCTGGCCTGGAGGTTGACAGACAGTCCTTTATATATCCTGTAATTGATGTGCGACCTGAAACCCAGGTTGTTTTCCTTAAAATCATGCAGGTAATTGGACCATGAAAGAGATACCCATCCTGATCCCCATGGCTGGTTAAAGCCGAGCGAGCTGCTCAGGTGATGTTTCAGAAGCGTTTCACTGGTCTTGAAGTATGTGGTTGTGTCATTATAATCATTATACTGGACGTTAACACCGTATTGTATCCTGAACTGCCTGCTTGATGATTCCTCGTATGGGAAAAGGTTGTATTCAATGGCTGGACCGGCTTCAATGGCGAGCTGATAATTATTATAGGTATCACTTTCTATTGATGCCCTGCCACCGGCTGAGAAGTTAGGGCCCAGGCTTTTTACCAGCAGGCTCCTGGCACTCCAGTTCTTCCGTAAGAATGTATTATCGGTAGTGGTGTAGAGAGTCTGCCTGTATGAGTAGCGCAGGTCAAACTCTATCTTCAGTTCGGGTGTGACCCTGTCTGCTGAAAAGGATGAGCTGGCCCTGGTGGTCTCGTAGTTCTCATCTTTCTGGAACTCGCCTGATCCCCGCATCCTGAACATCCAGCTGTTCCATGGGTCATCCTGTATATTACCCTGCAGGCTTCCGGCAGAGGAGCTGCCATTATCATCTTCATATATGATCTTAATATTCCTGCTGAGTGGTGTCCTGGCCACGAATTGCATTAGCCCCATGGCTATTTTATTGGAACGGCCCCTCCTTGTTTCGTCGGAGGTCTCGTTTACCGGGGAGAAAAACATCATCTGGTCATGTATATCACTGAATGTGCCCTGACCTATAAAGTCGATGGTATATTCACCACCACCGCCGCCGGTTGACCTTCTGCGAACAAGTATATGCACATCTGCCTCATCCTTGTTATTGACATAATTAACAAAGGGGAAATTCTTCCTGATATAATCCCTGTCGCACCAGCGGCAATCAAGGAATACATTCAGGGCGTCATCCCTGAGATTGGTGCTTACAGATTCTTCTTTATTTTTATTGAGGGTTTCAGTGTTAATATCCTGGCCTGTTGCCACAGCAGCCGAGAACAGGAATGGTATTATAAAAAAATATTTTATCATTTCGGTTTTATGAAAATTATTTGCAAAATTACCCAAATACCCGCGCAACAGGGCATGGGTCCTGTTAAAAAAAGTTAAGTAATAAATAATTCCGGTGAATTATTTATTACCTGAAATAGGGTGGGCAAATGAGACCACATCTTTACCTGTGATTCTTTCCGGGCAAAGGATTATAAGGCGTTCCAGTACATTCCTGAATTCCCTTATATTACCTGTCCATTCAATCTTCCTGAGCTCCTTTATAGCACTCTCTTCGATTGTACGGAGCCCTACCCCGTATTCCTTACAGATAAGGTGGTTGAAATGTTCAGCGAGCATAGGAATATCTTCCAGCCTGTCGTTTAGCTTTGGTACGTCTATAAGTATTACGCTGAGGCGGTGGTACAGGTCTTCCCTGAACCTGTTATGTTCTATCTCTTCGCTTATGTTTTTATTGGTTGCCGCTATCACCCTCACGTCAACTTTGATATCCTTGTCGGAACCAACGCGGGATATCTTGTTTTCCTGCAGTGCTCTCAGCACTTTGGCCTGTGCAGCAAGGCTCATATCTCCTATCTCATCCAGGAAGATTGTTCCCCCCTGTGCCTGCTCGAACTTGCCTATTCTCTGTTTATGGGCCGATGTAAAAGATCCTTTCTCATGACCGAAGAGTTCACTTTCGATCAGTTCAGAGGGGATGGCTGCACAGTTAACTTCCACAAAAGGGCTTTTAGACCTGTGGCTTTTCTCATGTATCTGGTGCGCCACCAGCTCTTTGCCTGTTCCGCTGGCACCTGTTATCAACACCCGGGCCTCGGTGGGGGCTATCCTGTCGATCATCTCTTTTACCTTAACTATAGCCTCTGATTCACCAACTATTTCAAACTTCTTGCTGACCTGTCTTTTCAGTGTACGGGTTTGTGTTATAAGACTTGACTTATCCATGGCATTTTTCATGGTTATAAGGAGCCTGTTAAGATCGAGGGGTTTCTCAAGAAAGTCGAAGGCTCCTTTTTTTATTGATTCAACGGCTGTATCAATATTGCCATGACCTGATATCATTATTACAGGTATGTCATCACTTACATCCTGTATCTTTTCAAGCACTTCAATACCATCCATCCTTTCCATCTTAATATCACAGAGTATAACATCATATCTGTTTTCCCCGAAAAGTTCCAGTCCACCCGGACCATCTTCGGCCACATCCACTTCGTGCTTCTCATACTCCAGCACCTCTTTCAGGGTGTTCCTTATCGCTTTTTCATCGTCTATTACCAGTACTTTGGCCATTTCAATTAATTTAAATGGTATGTATTATTAAACCCGGAATAACTGATCCGTAATGTTTTACCGTATTTATTCCATATGATTCCCTGTTACAGTTACGGGGCAGCATCCTTAAAACATCAGCCCCGGTACCTGATCCATTTCCACATTTCCTTATAGCTCACTTTCTTACCGTACATAAGTATGCCAACACGATATATCCTGGCGGCAAGGTAAACAAAGAAGATAAATGTAGCTATAAGCACAGCCACCGAAACCACGATCTCCCATACAGGCACTTCAAAGGGTATCCGTGCCATCATAACAATAGGTGAGGTAAAGGGGATCATTGAGAACCAGAAAGACAGTGAGCTTTCGGGGTTCTCCATTGTGCCCATGGCCACGAACAGTCCAAGTATTATGGGTAACATTATCGGGAACATAAACTGCTGTGTGTCGGCGTCCGTATCTACAGCTGATCCCACAGCAGCAAAAACAGAGGCGTACAGCAGGTATCCGAAGATAAAATAAAAGAAGAAGGATACCAGTATAAGCGGCCAGTTAACATTCATCAGGTTGCCGAATATCTTTGCGAATTCCTGTTCCTGCTCTGACAGCTCAATTGTTTGTTCATCCGATGAATCAGACTGCGATGTCTGCACCTGGCTCATCACGCTCTGTGATATCTGGCTGCTCATTTCCTGGGTGTTGTCAGGCAGCACTGTTGACTGCACAATGCTTAGAATGCCGAAGGACAGTATTATCCAGATAGAGAACTGTGTAAGCCCTACAAGGGCTATTCCTATTATCTTACCCATCATCAGCTCCACGGGTTTAACCGAGGATATAATGACCTCCACTATACGGTTATTCTTCTCTTCAAAGACACCTCTCATTACCTGTACACCAAAGAGCAGTACAACAATATACATAAGAAATGCTCCCATGTATGCCAGTACCATTGATACACCCGTGCTTGTCTCTTTTGTTTCCCCTGCGTCATCTATCCTTACTGTTTGTACCGACACGTCGGTCTGCACGCTCTTAAGTATATTGTCTATATTTTCAATATTATAGGCCAGCAGCTTTTTATTTTCAATATCCTGTTCCAGGGAACGCTCAATATATTGAAGCAGGTCCATTGGTGGCTGTTTTTTTGATATCAGCTGCACTGCCTGTGGCACACTTGTCACAAGGGGTGATATATACAGTACCCCGTAATAGCCTGCTTCTTCAAAGCTGCTCTTAAGCTGGTTGATATCAGCATTTTCGAGGTATACAAAATCCACATCATCCCTGTCTTTGAGTACACCTTTAAAAAGTTCACTGTCCTCTTCCACCACCGCTATTTTCTTAAATTCCTTATCCTGGTTACCCATTATGAGCACCGGGATAATGAAGAGTGCTACAAAAATTAGCGGGGTCAGCATGGTCATTATGATGAATGATTTCTTTTTAACCCTGGTGCTGTATTCTCTTTGTATAATGGTTGATACGTTTGACATGGCTGCTGTGGTTTGATCAGTTGTTTTTATTGGCTTCAACTACTCTGATAAATATCTCGTTCATAGAGGGCAGGGCCGGGTTGAAAGATATTACCTGTCCCCGTGCCGTCATATCCCTTATGATATCATTCGTATCATGCTTCCCATCTGTTTTGATACGGAGTGATGTTTTACCGGTATCCTTTCTGCTGTCAAGTATCTCGTAATGCCCGTTGGTCTTAATATCCGCCTCGCCCCTGAATAGTATATCGTACTCATTGGCAGCCCATTCTTCACGTATCTTTTCCACGCTGCCTTCCAGTATTCCCCTTGACCTGTCAATAAGTGTTATATGGTCGCACAGCTCTTCAACAGATTCCATATTATGGGTTGAGAATATTACCGTTGCTCCCTTTTCGCGAAGCGAGAGTATCTCGTTCTTCAGTATCCTTGTATTTATGGGGTCAAAGCCGCTGAAGGGCTCATCGAATATTAACAGTTTGGGTTCGTGCAGCACGGTGGTTACAAACTGTACTTTTTGCTGCATACCCTTGGATAGCTCCTCCACCTTCTTGTCCCACCAGTCTATTATCTCCAGCCTTGTAAACCATTTTTTCAGTTTATCCATGGCTTCCTGTTTGCCCAGTCCTTTAAGGCGTGCGAGGTACAGGGCCTGTTCACCCACTTTCATCTTTTTGTACAGTCCCCTTTCTTCCGGCAGGTAGCCTATTGAAGGGAGGTCAGCCCTTGATATTTTATGACCGTCAAGCTCAACTGTTCCGCTGTCGGGGGCGGTTATCTGGTTTATTATCCTCAGCAGTGTTGTCTTGCCTGCCCCGTTAGGACCAAGCAAGCCGTAGATGGATTGCCTGGGCACTGACATACTGAGATTGTCGAGGGCCAGGTGTTTGCGGTACTGCTTAACTACATTTTCAGCCTGTAAGAGTGACATTGATCTGGTTTTACACTGTTTAACAAAGAAAATATAAATGTAGAAATAATTCTAAAACAAACGTATTTTATAAAACAATAAGCGGTAATGGCAATGCTGAGCAGTACTGTCTTGCAGTGATTATTTTACTCAAAGTAGGATTTCATTCGCTCAAAAAATCCCTTGTCGTCTTTCCCAGGCTTTGGTGTGAATGACTCGGAGTCCATCATTTTTTCAATCACCTTCTGCTCTTCAGCCGTCACTTTTTTCGGTATCCATACATTTACATTTACCAGCAGGTCGCCTTTACCATAGCCGTTTACTTCCGGCAGTCCTTTGCCTCTCAGTCTCAGTATCCTGCCTGCCTGTGTCCCGGGCTCAATCTTTATTTTCACCTTGCTCTCAATTGTTGGTATCTCAACATTGGTGCCCAGTATAGCCTGGGGCACGCTGATATAGAGATTATATATAAGATCTTTACCTTCCCTGTACAGTTCAGGGTGCTCTTCTTCGTCTATCATCACCAGCAGGTCGCCGGGCACGCCGCCGCGCCTGGCCGCATTACCCTTGCCGCTAACGGTCATCTGCATTCCTTTGGCAACACCGGCAGGTATATTGATCTTTATTACTTCCTGTTCCTTTACAATTCCTTCACCATAGCAGGTATTGCATTTATTTGTAATGGTCTTTCCTTCACCTCCACAGGTCGGGCATGCTGAGGTGCTCTGCATCTGTCCCAGTATGGTGTTTGTGACACGGGTAACCTGGCCTGAGCCGTGGCATGTGTTACAGCTTGAGTAGCTGTTACTGTCTGCCGCCCCCGAGCCACCGCAGCTTGAGCAGCTGACATACTTATTGACCTTTATCTTTTTTTCGGCACCGTTAAGAATATCCTTGAGTGTTAGTTTGACTTTTACCCTCAGGTTGGAGCCCTTGTTCACCCTCTGGCGACCTCTTCCGCCGCCGCTGAAACCGCTGAAACCGCCAAAACCACCACCAAAAGCATCACCGAAGATGTCCCCGAATGAGGAAAAGATATCATCCATACTCATGCCTGCACCTCCGAAACCGTTCTGTCCGCCCAGACCGGCATGGCCATAGTTATCATAGCGGGCTTTCTTGGTATCATCGCGCAACACTTCGTAAGCTTCAGCTGCCTCCTTAAACTTATCCTCGGCCTCCTTATCACCCGGATTTTTATCCGGATGATATTTAAGGGCCTGCTTGCGGTAGGCCTTCTTTATCTCATCTTTTGTTGCATCCCTTGATACACCCAGTACCTCGTAATAATCTCTTTTTCCCATCCTGTCTTTTATTATTCTCCTACTACTACTTTAGAATACCTTATTATCTTATCATTCAGGTAATACCCTTTCTGTATTACATCCACTACCTTTCCCTTTTTCTTTTTTTCAGTAGCTGGTATTTTAGTGACTGCCTCGTGTAAATCGGTATCAAAATCCTTGTCCATGGCCTCAATCTCTTTTATCCCGTTCTGCTTCAGGAATTCCTTCATCTTACCATAGATAAGGTCTATCCCTTCTTTCATAGCCTTGCATTCGGGTGTTGACTCCATCAGGTTCATGGCCCTGTCAAAATCATCCATCACCGGCAGGATACCAAGCAAGATGCTCTCCCCGGCCGATCTTGTTAGTTCCATTCTTTCCTTCAGGGTCCTTCTGCGATAATTATCAAATTCTGCTGACAGGCGCAGGTATTTATCCTGCAATTCTGCCAGTTTTTCTTCGGCATCCTTTTCCTTTCCTTCACTATTGTCAGAGTCCTGTTCCTCTTCTATCTCTGTATCTGTTTCCCCGCTGTCGGCTCCTGGTTTTTCTTCTTCCGTATCCCCAACAAATTGTTCTTCCTTCTGATCTCCCTCATCAATGGTTTTATCATCTTTATTAACAGTTTGTTGGGTTTTTGACTGCCTGTCTTTTTCTTCTTCTTTACTGCTTCTGTTCTTTGCCATATATCATCATTTTTCAGTGATCATAATGCATGACAACAAATAACCTGCCATATGGCTTGCCGGGACAAATTGTCATGCATCCTGCAAATATCTTTGCTGCTTTGGCAGGAAGACCGGATAGGCATGAATATTGGCATATAAATCTTTTTGAGAAAACATAAGGGCTTAAATGCAACTAAAAGATTATACAGTTGTTAAAGACTAGTATAACTTAATTTAAAATATCGGATATCAGCTATGGAACTTGAAATATTTTTTGAGGATAACAAAAAGGTTAATGCCAGCCTTAACGGTTCGGTCATCAAAACCGACCAGTCAGTAAAGCACGGGGGCGACGGCACAGCACCTGAGCCCTTTAATCTTTTTCTTGCTTCAATAGGCACATGTGCAGGTGTTTATGTAAAATCTTTCTGTGATAAAAGGGGTATTGATGCCAGCAGGATAAGGATAATACAGCGTCATAGTTTTAACCAGGAGACCAGGCTGATTGATAATATTGAGCTTGAGGCAATATTGCCGGACGACTTCCCTGATAAATACAGGCAGGCGATTATCAGTGCTATGGACCTGTGTACCGTTAAAAGACACCTTAAAGATCCTCCGCAGATAAGCAGTCTTACCAGTAAAGACAAGAGCCGCGATATTTAAAGCATTATATTGTTACCGTCCACAGAGCACAGTGTAAGTAGTTGTTTGTTCAGGTTCAGACCGCAGCTATTGCCTCAATCTCTACCAGTACGCCGTAATGGAGTTCCTTTGTCGGGACAACAGAACGCGAAGGTTTAAAACTCCCGAAGAATTTTTTATAAATCTCATTAACCGCCGGCCACAGGGAGATATCGGAAATATATACAGTGGTTTTCAGTATCTTCCGTTTGTCAGAGCCGCAGTCTTTGAGTATGGTACTGATATTTTCGAGTACCTGTGCTGTCTGCTCCTCTATACCACCTTGTACCTGTTCGCCGGTGAAAGGATTAACAGGCAGCTGGCCTGAGACATAAATTGTATCATTGAATTGCACGGCCTGTGAATAGTGGCCTTTCGGTTCGGGTATGTTCGGGGTATATAATTCCCGGATTCGTTTATCTTTTTTTCCCATTATATAGCTATTATGGTTTGACGAAGGCACTATGCCCGGATGTATCAGCATCTAAGGTAATCTATTTACTTAAAAACTGCTTATGCTGAAATAGAATATAAGTTCTTATCGTGGAAGAGCTCTGCAGCCTCATGACTTATACGGATAAACAGGGGTTTTTCCTGCTTGATGTATCAGGTTTTCCTGTAATATTTCCCCATATATTCAGCTTTGTCCAGTATTAAACCGTTCAGTGTCTCATAAAATTCTTTACCATTTTTTACCGATTCGGGGGGCAGCTTCTTTTTTAGTGCAAAGATCCTGAAAAAATACCTGTGTTCGCTGCCTCCGGGTGGACAGGGTCCCCTGTAGCCGATCTTCCCGAAATCATTTTTAGCCTGTGTAGCCTTATTGTCAAGATGCTTTTGTATCGGAATGATTTTTTCCAGCTTATGGCAATCTTTTGGCAGGTTATATACTATCCAGTGCGTAAATGTTCCTCCCGGAGCATCCGGGTCTTCCATAATTAGTGCGTAGGTGATTGTACCTGCAGGCTCTCCTTCCCATTTCAGGGCTGGCGAAACATCATCACCGTCACAGGTATGCTCTTTTGGTATATTTGCTCCATATTCAAATGCTGTGCTTGTAATAGTGAATGCCATATGATTATAGGTTTTAAGTGATAATTTAAATTATTCACGGCAGAACCGCTATGTTTTATATAAACTTTTTTAATGGTTTCTTTTGGGGAAGTTTTAATATAAAAAATTTCATCTTTGCTTCATGCTGATTTATCCCGTATTAAATAAAACAATTATTATACCAGCTCTTGATTTGTGCTTATTTACTGACGGAATGAAGCTTCTTTAAACCATCAGCAGGATGAAAACAGGGGAACAAACACCCCACATGTGTTGAAAAAAATTCACATCATATACTGGTACAAGCATAGTACGATATTCAGTTTTTCCTGGTTTTTCCGGTCATTGGAACAAAGCGTACAGGGATCAGTTCATGTTCCTTAAATTTATTTTCTGCTATCTTTTCCATTAATATCAGCTTCTGGTAAGAATTACTGACAGGTGCCAGTATCTTACCACCGGATTTCAGCTGCTGTTTTAAAGGTTCGGGAATAGCTCTTGTTGCAGCGGTGATCATAATTTTATCAAAAGGGGCCGCTCCGGGCCAGCCTTTATAGCCATCGCCAAAACGAAGGCTTACATTTGTAATGGCGGCAGCAGCAAGGTTTTTTGTTCCAAGGTCTGCCAGCCACTCAATGATCTCCACGCTGTAAACATGTGATACCATACGCGACATAACAGCTGCATTATAGCCACAGCCACTGCCTATTTCCAGTACTTTATCCTCAGGCTGCAAACCCAGTTCCTGTGACATATAAGCAACTATATAAGGCTGGCTGATAGTTTGACCCCGGCCAATAGGGAGGGGGGCATCTTCATAAGCCATTTCTTTCATATCATCCGGAACAAATAGCTCCCTTTTAATTTCCCGCATGGCATTTAACACCCTTTCATCATGAATATCGCGACCTTTCAGGTCATACTCAATCATTTTTTCTTTGTCATTCATAACCTTATATTTATTAATCAACAGATAATGAGAAATATAAAACTTCAGTTCATGATACAGGCAATTGCTTTCCCATTAACTCCTTTAATCACTGTTTTGTCAATTTTCTTAAATTCTTCAAGCTGCGGGCTCATAAATCCGGTTTACTTTTATGCAGTTTTTTATTTAATAACTATTCACTATGCTATGAGATTGCCTTACCGGTACTTTCCCATGTATATTATACAGGGATGACAAAAACTATTCCGTAAATATTAATTTTGATACCGGTATTGCTTGTTTATTTATCCAAAGAGACCAGTCACCTTCCTTTATATTTACCGGTATTCTGTCACCTTTGTCCGGCTTATAAAACTGACTTGCCATGAAAAACCTTTTACCTGGCCGGTGCCCGGCATAAAACCCGGGATAAAAAAAAGAGGTGTATCAGCTGATACACCTCCTGCCATAATCTGTATGTTTTATCTTTAACCTTCTTCCTGAAGGAGTGTCTGGACTTTCTGCATAAGCTCAGGATCGTTCTGTATCTGCATATTTATCTCCTGGTAACGCTCTACGGTCATGTCCTGTTCAAGTATCACCTTTTCCATTTTCTGCTGGGCCTCGGTCTGGATATTTACAATCTCCGTATTGGCCTTGTTGAATTTTTCCATCTCTTCATCACTGGCGTCAACCTCTGTATTAGGATCCTGCATTGCTCCATATATCTCGTTGAACCGCTGTATGTCAAGTTCTGCTTCTTCAACAGCCTTGAGCATGTCTTCCTGTGACTCCTGGTTAATAACCTGTACTTTCTTAACGGCGGCAACAAACTGTGTCACTTCCTTATCCGATACTTCATCACCTGTCTGTGCATAAGTAGCGGTACCACAAAAAAATACGGTCAATAATAAAACTGTTATTTTTCTGATTTTAAACATAATAAAAATATTTAAGTTAATTAATATAAATTTTTCTGTGTTAATATGTCTGTATCCTCTTATATCCTTCTTTGTACTTTGTCCGGGTTTTTTTACCTTCCCGGTTTCTTATATCTCACCTGGCTTCTTTATCTTCCTGGTTTCGTATATGATAATACGAAGTAATGAATTATATTATTTGCATACAAATCAGTATCTTATTATCGGTTTTTATGCCCTTTACAGGCAGCAGGAAAACAAGAAGCCATGAGGGCTTAAGGTGTTTATGTTAAATATAAGTTAAAACCTTTATTTACTGGTCAATAATGCTTTCAATACCGTAAGCGGGAGCTTTTTGCCCCAAGCGTCCTTTACTAATCAGATACCTTCTATCAGACAGGCTTCAGTCATTTACCGCTGTCTTTCACCAGCCAGACTCCCGTGATTTAACTCCGTTCTTTTCCCAGGCAGGCTCCCGTCATTTACCGCCGTCTTTTGTCAGCCGGACACCCCTCAACAATCATCACCCTTGGCCTGTTGTTCCATATTATAGATAGTACTAATCTTTAGCATTGATAACAGATGGTTTATCAGTAGTCCTGTCCGTACACATTGTCCGGATTTTGTTAACTTAAGGGTGAATAAGGATTAATAAGCAGCCGGATTATTTGAAAATGGCTATTAGCTGGCAGCGGAATTTTTTAAGTTTTCAGAAAAACAGGATAAATGTTTAAATAAATACATTAAATGATGAAGACAACAGACTTTTCAAATCTGAGTGCATCATATGTAAACTGCACTTTAAAAAGATCGCCTGATTTAAGTCATACCCAGGGTTTAATGGATGTGTCGATTAACATAATGGAAAACGAAGGTGTAAAGGTTAAGCGGATCAGGCTGGTTGACCATGACGTGGCTCCCGGTGTTTATCCGGACATGAAAGCTAAGGGCTGGGAGAAGGATGACTGGCCTGAGCTTTTTGAGACAATATTCGGATCTGATATCCTTGTTATCGGGACCCCGATATGGCTGGGTGAAAAATCATCAGTTGCACAAAAGCTAATTGAAAGGTTATACGGCATGAGCGGGGAGCTCAATAAAAAGGGACAGTACCTGTACTACGGCAAGGTTGGAGGAACCATTATCACGGGTAACGAAGATGGTGTTAAGCACTGTGCAATGGGTGTTTTATATTCCCTGCAGCATTTAGGATATTCCATACCGCCCCAGGCTGATGCCGGCTGGATAGGAGAGGTGGGTCCCGGTCCGAGTTACCTGGATAAGGAATCCAATGCCTCGCAAAATGATTTTACCAACCGGAATGTAACCTTTATGACCTATAACCTTCTGCACCTGGCTTCTTACTTAAAATCAAACGATGGTTATCCTGCTTATGGTAACTCCAGGAAAGACTGGGATGACGGTACACGGTGGAATTTTGAAAACCCGGAATACAGGTAGTGGGGTAATTTATCCTGACGGATCTCTCTTTTTAAACAATGTGATTCTGATCAATGTGCTACACTGGGTGTCCGCTTACTCCTCAACCCTTTGTATGCCGGCTCCCAGTGCATTCAGCCGCCCGTCAATATCCTGGTAGCCCCTGTCTATCTGTTCTATATTATATATGGTTGATGTGCCGTCGGCAGAAAGCGCTGCCAGGAGGAGGGCAACACCCGCCCTGATATCGGGGGATGACATTACGGTGCCTTTCAGGTTTATCTTTCGTTCAAGGCCTATCACCGTTGCCCGGTGAGGATCGCAAAGTATTATCTGTGCTCCCATGTCTAGCAGCTTATCAACAAAAAACAGCCTGCTTTCAAACATCTTCTGGTGTATAAGGACAGAGCCTTTGGCCTGGGTGGCCACAACAAGGAAAATGCTTAACAGGTCTGGTGTCAGTCCCGGCCATATAGCATCCGATATTGTCAGTATTGAACCGTCAATATATGTTTCTATCTGGTAACATGTTTGTGCCGGTATATAAATATCATCGTCCTTTCTGTCAATCTGAATGCCCATCCTTCTGAACGAGTAAGGTATTATACCCAGGTTATCATATGATACGTTCTTTATGGTTATCTCTGAACCGGTAAGGGCAGCCATACCAATAAAGGAGCCAGTCTCTATCATATCGGGCAGTATGGTATGGTCACAGCCTCCCAGCTCTTTCACTCCCTCTATATATAAGAGGTTGGATCCTATACCTTCTATATTTGCGCCCATGTCTGTCAGCATACGGCATAGCTGCTGCACATAGGGCTCGCATGCTGCATTATAAATGGTGGTCTTGCCTTCGGCCATCACAGCTGCCATGATAATATTAGCCGTGCCTGTTACCGATGCTTCGTCAAGGTGCATATAAGTACCTCTCAGCTGCCCGGCTGTTACCGAGTATATTGATTTTTTGGGGTTATAATCAAACCTGGCGCCCAGCTTGCTGAATCCACTGATATGGGTGTCTACCTTACGCCTCCCTATCTTATCACCTCCCGGCCTGGGCATGCTGGCCCTGCCAAAACGTGAAAGCAGGGGTCCCAGCACCATAACCGAACCTCTTAGTGACGAGCTTTGCTCTATATACCCGGGTGTTTCCAGGTGGTCAAGATCAATATTTGCCGCTTTAAATGAATATGTGTCCGCACTCAGTTTTTTGACCTCTGCCCCCAGGCTGCCTATTAGCTCTATAAGCCTGTTGACATCACTGATATCAGGGATATTTCTTATTATTACCTCATCGTCTGTCAGAAGGCTTGCGCAGATAACCTGCAGGGCCTCATTCTTGGCACCCTGTGGCTGTATATCACCTTTCAGCTTCCTGCCTCCTTCAACTATGAATTTGCTCATTACCGCTTCGACTGGTATTTTTTCTTATGTTGTTTGTTTTGTTTGCCCTGTGGCTTTTTCTTTTTCGGTCCCAGCAGATCCTTTACCTCTAGCAGCCTGGTTCCCTCTGGCAGCCTGAGCCTGTCACCCGACAGTTCTTTAAGGTCCTTGATAATAACATCATCATTTATCTGGCTGCGGTTCCATGTTGCAGAGGCCTTCTTCATCTGGTTGGCTATAAGCAGAACCAGGTAGCTCTTCTCTTCACCGTCTTCCATCTTGCAGGCCTCCTCTATCATCATCTCTATTATCCTGCCGTAATGAAGATATTTTACCTTACCTTTTTTATATCCGATCTCCCTTGGCTTCTCATAAAGTGTCTCCTTCTCAGGTGGTGGATAGGGCGAATCTATGTCAAGCTCAAAATCGGCCATTATCATAAGGTGGTCCCACAGCTTATGCTTTATGTCGGTTGAATCCCTTATGTTGGGGTTTAGATTGCCCATTATCTGTATTATTGACCTGGCGGCACGTGTGCGCTCATCCCTGTCAGTGATGGTCTTTATATGCTCAACCATCTTCTGCACATTCCTGCCGTATTCCGGCAGGGACATCTTTGTTCTCTGAGTGTTATAATCGTGGTTCATTAAAGTGATTTTCTGCAAATTTAAGTATTTTTACTCGTAATGAGGTAATATGCTTACTTTATATTTGTATCATCAATAAACAATATTATTATGAGAATCATCACTGCACTCCTGCTCTTTATTACTGTAAACCTTTCTGCAAGCGACAGGTACCATGCTGGCAATATAGATGTGCTGCATTATGAATTCAGTATAAGCCTGTCAGATAGCAGCGATCTTATCAGGGGTGAGGCCTTAATCAGGCTGGTTCATACGGCAGCTGCCGGACAGGTAGGCCTGGATCTGACAGGCAGGAATGATGACGGCAGGGGCATGACGGTGAAGCAGGTTAATGCGGATGATAAGAACGCTGAATGGGAACACACCGGTGACAGGCTGCTGGTATTGCTTCCCGGGGAAAAGGTGGAAGGAGACACATCGGAAATATATATAAGCTGGTATGGTGTGCCTGCCGACGGGCTGATTATTTCAAATAACAGGCATGGAAACAGGACCTTTTTTGGCGATAACTGGCCCGACAGGGCAAGGAACTGGATACCATGCATTGATCATCCTTCAGATAAAGCCACTGTGGATTTTAAGGTGTACGCGCCGGCAAGGTATAAGGTGGTGTCAAATGGTTTCCTTTACGAGGAAAGTGTGTTACCGGAGGGTAATAAACTTACACACTGGAAAGAGGAGATAAGAATACCTACTAAAGTGATGGTGATAGGAGTGGCTGAATTTGCTGTTCGCCTTGCTGGAAGGGCAGGAGATGTTAATATATGGAGCTGGGTATTTCCGGAAGACAGGGAAGAGGGCTTTTATGATTATTCGGTGGCAGTAGATCCCTATACATGGTACAGTGAAAAGATAGGTCCCTATGCCTACGAGAAGCTGGCCAATGTACAGTCAAAAACAATGTTCGGGGGCATGGAGAATGCCGGCTGCATATTCTATTCGGAGAGGTCGGTGACCGGTCAGGGCAGGGCAGAGAGGCTGATAGCACATGAGATAGCTCATCAGTGGTTTGGTAATTCAGTTACTGAACAGGACTGGCACCATATATGGCTGAGTGAAGGTTTTGCTACTTACCTGACAGCCCTGTACCAGGGCTATAAGGAAGGAGAGGCAAAGCTGGAGGATGTGATGAGTGTGTCGAGACAAAGGGTAATAGCATATTATAACCGGAACCCTTCTCCGGTAGTGGACACCACTATCTTTGACTTTATGAAGCTGCTTAGCACAAACTCATACCAGAAAGGGGCATGGGTTCTTCATATGCTGAAGAATAAGATTGGGGATGACATCTTCTGGGAGGGACTGCAAACATATTACGCCAGGTACAGAAACAGTAATACCCTTACATCTGACTTTAAGGAAACTATGGAAGAGGTATCCGGAATGGAACTGGATGGGTTTTTTTACCAGTGGTTATTTCTCAGCGGCCATCCCGTACTGGATATAAGCTGGACATATGATGACCGGAGCAGGGAGCTGTCAGTGCTGGTTGAGCAGCAGCAGAAAGGGCATATATTTGAATTTCCGCTGGAGCTGCAGATAAAGGGCAGTCCAGGTGAAAGGCCTGAAAAAGTGGATATTACCAGGGCCAGCCAGACTTTTGTCTTCAGTACTGATAAGCCACCTGATAAGATAATAGCCGACCCCGGGGTTAAACTGCTTTTTGAGAACAGTTCACGCTAAGAGATAGGATCCCGTACATAGGAAAGTGATCTGATTGAAAACAAATGCTGAAGGGAGAGTTTATTTTTTTCTTTTTTTAATAAAGCGCTTATCCCTGAAGCGCAGGGCACTCCATTTATCATCGATGCATACCTGCCTTACAGGTTTGAAACCGTGGGCGCTGACAAGGTCCCAGCCCTTATCCCTGTTGATATCCGTATCAGTAGTTTTTGAGCTTTGCCTGGGATAGGCAAACCAGAGTATGCCGTCTTCCGAAAGGTTATGTATGCTCTGCGGAGCTGTCTCCCTGAGATCAGACTCTTTCTTTATAAAGATAAGGAAGAAGCTGTAAAGATACTTCGGGTCAACCTCCCTGTCAACCCTCAGTGAGGGCCTGACCTGGTTTATACCCTTAATAAATCCATTATTACCGTTAATAATGCATATCCTGTCCTGATCCCTGTAATTCAGCTTCTTTAATAGATATTCCATTTAATGCCCCCTGCAAAAATATTGCGGGGCAAAAGTATAAAATCTTTTATAAAGGATATAATTACTTCCATATTTGGAGACATTCACCTTTCTTCTTAACTTTGCAATGTCAAAAAAATGGGGTGCCTTAATATACGGGCTGAGATCATACCCTCTGTACCTGATGCGGATAATGCCGCCGTAGGAAAAAGAGACCTCATTCTTTTGATTTTTGTAGTTCACCAAATCAAAAGAAAAATGAAAAAGCAATTATTTCACTTATTACTCCTTGTATTTGTTTTGTCTAATCTGTCTGTAAATGCCCAGGTCCGGAAATATACAATCAGCGGCAGTGTTACAGATGAAAGTGGCATGCCCCTGCCGGGTGCTGCCGTTATTATCAGGGGCAGCTACCTTGGTGTGACTGCCGGTCCGGGTGGTGAGTTCAGCTTCAAGCCAATGTCAGGTGGCAGCTATACTGTTGAAGTGTCATACCTTGGTTATGAGACGGAGGAGAGGGAGCTTGAACTGGACCGCGACCGCTATCTTGAATTTACACTGGAAACAACACTCATTCCTGCTGATGAGGTGATTGTAATGGGCACAAGAGCCACTGAATCCACCCCTGTTGCCTACAGCAACCTGGCCAGCGGTGAGATACAAAAGCTTAATACGGGGCAGGACCTGCCTTACCTGCTCTCCTCACTGCCATCGCTGGTACAGACATCAGAGGCCGGAACCGGACTGGGCTACACCAATTTCAGGATACGGGGCACAGGTCCCAGCAGGATAAACGTCACCATTGACGGCATACCGGTCAATGATGCTGAATCACAGCAGGTTTTCTGGGTTAATATGCCTGACCTTGCATCTTCCATATCGGATATACAGGTGCAGCGGGGCGTGGGCACTTCAAAGAACGGTGCCGCAGCCTTCGGGGCAAGTGTTAACCTGCAGACAGAGATGCCATCCGATGAGGCTTATTCCATGGTGAGCAGCAGTGCAGGGTCCTTTAATACCTTTAAAGGTACGGTTAAGATGGGAACCGGCCTGATCAACGACAGGTTTAAGATGGACCTGAGGCTGTCGGGACTGACAACAGACGGTTACATAGACCGCAGCGGCTCCGACCACCGTTCGCTGTTCCTGACAGGATTGTATAATTCGAAGATCGGGACTTTTAAAACCAATGTTATTCTTGGCGAGGAGGTGACGGGTATAAGCTGGTGGGGTGTGCCGGAAGGTATGCTTGACAGCGCGCGCACCTATAACCCGGCAGGCGAATACACAGACTCCTTCGGAGATACACGCTATTATAATGATCAGAAAGATAATTACAAACAGTATCATTTTCAGGTCCTGTATAATAAAGATATCGGTGAATATCTGCAGCTGAATGCCGCTTACCATTTCACCTATGGCAAGGGTTATTATGAGCAGTACAGGGAAGATGAGTTACTGTCCGACTATAACCTTCCCAGCTGGATGGCCGGGCCCATCCTTATTGACAGGGTGGATATAATAAGGAGAAAATGGATGCTTAATAATTTCTACGGGGGCATGGCCGGGATAAAATACAGTAAGGATAAACTGGATATTAATGCAGGAGCCGGGATAAACAGGTATATTGGCGATCACTACGGCAGGGTCGTCTGGATGAGGGTGGCCGGATGGACGGAGAAAGGCTACCAGCCCTATTTCAACAGCGCTATGAAAAGTGAATTTAATTTCTTTACAAAGGCTGACTACAGGGTCAGCGGCAGTGTCAGTGTATTCGGTGATCTGCAGTACCGAAGTATCAACTATATTATGGAAGGCCAGGATGATGACCTGATGGACCTGGGGATGAGTCGCGACTTTAATTTTTTCAATCCCAAAGCCGGACTTTTCTTTGATATAGACCAGAACCAGGATGCCTTCCTCTCACTGTCAGTGGCTAACAGGGAGCCTACAAGGGCTAATTATAAAGATGCTAAAGGAGACCCTGATGTCATGCCCCGGCCTGAGACATTATATGACCTTGAGGCGGGATATGACCTCAGCCGCTCAAGGTTCATGGCAGGGATCAACCTGTACTATATGCACTATAAGGATCAGCTTGTGCCAACGGGTGAGCTGAGCAATGTGGGATACCCCATTATGACCAATGTGCCGCTGTCTTACCGGGCTGGACTGGAACTGACAGCTGCCGTAAAACCGGTGGAGCTGTTCGAGTGGAGCGCAAACGCAACACTCAGCCGTAACAGGATCAAGGATTTTGTGGAGCATTATGTGGACTATAATACGGTAACAGACGAGGAGACAAGCATGACCAAAAATCATGGTGATGTGGATATAGCATATTCACCTTCCCTGATAGTAAACAGTGATATGGCTGTCTTTCCGTTCCGTGACTTTGAACTGCATCTGATAAGCAAATATGTGGGAAAGCAGTATTTTGATAATACCAACAGTGATGATCGTGCCCTCGATCCTTACTTTGTCAATAATATAAGGCTCGATTACAGCTTCAGCCTGGAGACTGTTGAGAATATATCCCTGCAGCTGCAGGTTAATAATGTTCTTAATTCATTATACGAGAGCAATGCCTACGGGGGAAATTATTATGTTGATGGGCAGGAATATACCTGGGCTTATTATTTTCCCCAGGCCGGCATCAATTACCTGCTAAGGGCAGCAGTAAGCTTTTAATCATTATGGAATGGCTTTCTGATCATTATATCGAGATATTCGGAGCACTTACCGGTATCATTTATGTGGTGCTGGAGATACGGCAGAGCATATGGCTCTGGCCCCTGGGACTCCTTACCTCAGGCATCTATGTCTGGGTCTTTTTCAGCACAGGGTTCTATGCCGATATGGGACTGCAGGGTTATTATGTGCTGATAAGCATTTACGGCTGGTACTGGTGGCTCCGGGGAGCTAAAAAATTCGATTCAGGCACGCTGCCGGTGGTGCATATAAAAAGGAAGCCGGCAGCCGTACTGCTTCTTGTCTTTCTCTTTCTTTTCGCTGCAATATGGTATATACTTAATAATTATACCGACTCATCCGTACCGGTGGGCGATGCCTTTACCACCGCACTGTCGATAGTGGCTACCTGGATGCTGGCACGTAAGATGATAGAGCACTGGATATTATGGGTGGTGGCCGATATAGTGTCGATGGGCCTTTATATTTACAAGGGGCTTTACCCCACGGTAATACTGTTTGTTGTTTATACCGTGATGGCAGTTATCGGTTACCGGGAATGGAGAAAAACACTACCTTACCCGGAAAATCCAGACCCGGTATCCTGAACTTTGACCTTTGGACCCTTAAAACAAGATCCGGAACCCTTAAGTCGGGATCTCCAGAAAAATCAGTGCCCTGCCATGATCAAAGTTGAGACTGAATGAATCTCCCGTGCATTCATTAAGGGTTCCCATCCACCAGTTTTGCAGTTCCATCTGGTTGAGAGGGTATTTGAGTCCCGTTGAACTTATCCGCATCCCTTTATCCATAGCGAATATTGATACCTGCTGTCCCGGCCAGCTGCTGATACTGAGTCCCGGTATAACAGGAATGAAGATCCCATAATCAGTTACCATTTTAACTGATACAGACTCGGCATAATCGGCCAGCAGGGATATATTGCCAAGGGTATGGTCCTCCCTGAGTCCCGTGGCACCAAGGATAACGATATCGGTAATCCCCTGTTCAATGCAAAACCTGACCGCTTTGGTAAGGTCATTTGTTTCCTGGTCATCAGACCTGTGAAGTTTACCGGCATATTTTTTTTTGATTTTTTCCGGCACCGAATCAAGGTCGCCGGCAATAGCCCATGGTTCCAGGCCGTATTTGAGAAGCTTAACAACTGATCCGTCGCAGCAGACTATACGCCCTGCATTATTGAGGTATCCCAGGGTCAGGCCGCTTTCAGGGAAACGGCCGTTAGCAAGAATAATAACAGGTTTTGACATAGGCGTAAAGATAAAGGATAATATTCAATAAACCGTGCAATGGCGGCCGGCAATTGCAGAGACAGCCTTTCGGAACAATCGGTTTATTAAGTCCTTGTGCGTTATTTTAGAAAGATAAATCAGGAAGAACGCAACAACTGAAGCTGACTCAATAGTCATACTTTTTACAAAGTGATAAAAAAATTTTTCGTAAATTAGTACAGTGTTCTGCAGTTAAGTAGAGCTTATAAGTTCCAATAATTGATGGTCAATCAACAAGACGAATATAACCAGACCCGGAAACGACCTCCGCCATTGTTTGCAAAAAGTGCGCTAATTCGGTGAACCCAAAATACAGCAAACCAATCGTACCAAAGCACCGGCGTTTATTTATGTACAGATTCATTAGCATACTTAAAATATTGACAAACACAGATAAAAATTAAATACTGTTCAAAAAAGATTAAAAATGCGACACAAAATCCAAGAAGGTAAAATGAAAAAGGTGAAAGGAAAAAGTATCGCAATAGTGCTGCTTATATCCTGTAGCTTTTTCTTTTCCACTGTAACAGCACAGGAAAGCGTTAACGCCACAGGCGGCAATGCTTCGGGCACCGGTGGTACGGTGACTTATTCCGTCGGACAGCTTGTATACCAGACACACACCGGAACAGACGGTTCGGTAGCTGAAGGAGTTCAGCAGCCTTACGAAATCTCTGTAATAACAGCGATTGAAGAAACCCAGGGCATAAGCCTTTCAGCTAAGGCTTATCCAAATCCTGCTACCGATTATCTTATATTGATTATCGATGACTTTGACACTTCAGATTTATCATACCGGCTGTATGATATGCGGGGAAAACTTTTACAAAACGAAAAGATCACGGGTAATCAAACAATTATTACCATGAGCAATCTTTTTCCGGCAAACTACTTTGTAAAAATTCTTCAGGGAAACATAGAAGTAAAAACATTTAAGATAATTAAGAATTAAAGATAACAAACCAATGAAAAAGTTATTTACCCTTCTTTTGGCATTTTCATTTGCCACAGGGATATTCTCACAGGTTCCTGAAAAGATGAACTATCAGGCTGTAATCAGAGATGCAAGTAATAATTTAGTGACAGACCAGGCAGTAGGCATGCAAATAAGTATTTTACAGGGCACAGCAAGTGGCACCGCTGTTTATGTTGAAACCCAAACCCCCACAGCCAATGACAATGGTCTGGTAAGTATTGAGATTGGAGCAGGCAATGTGGAATCCGGTGATTTCACAACTATTGACTGGACTAACGGACCGTATTTTATTAAAACCGAAACCGACCCGGACGGTGGAAGCACTTATTCCATTACCGGCACAAGTCAGTTGTTAAGCATGCCCTATGCACAGCATTCAAAAAGTGCAGAAACAGTAACAGGTGAAATTACCGAAACCGATCCTGTATATGGAGCATCGGTAACAAGTGGCATAGAAGCAAATGACATTGAAAACTGGGACAATGCCTATTCTGACAGACTTAAATGGGATGGAGGAAGTGATGGCATTAATGCAACAGACGGCCGGACTTCCCTTGGCCTGGGTTCACTTGCGGTACTTGATCAGGTTCCCGATCAGTCCATAGAGGCGCAGCAGCTTGCAGAAAATTCAGTTAACAGGGATATAGCTGCACCTGATATTACAAATTACCTTGTACCCGTTGGCACGATTGTAATGTGGTCGGGGGCCATAGAGGAAATACCTGAGGGCTGGCTCTTATGTGACGGCACAGAGGGCACTCCTGACCTGAGGGGCAGGTTTATAGTTGGGTATGACAGTGAAGATGTCGATTATGATGTCATTAGTGCCGAGGGTGGTGCAAATACACATACCCTTACACTGGGACAAATCCCAGAGCATAATCATACTGCTGCAACGGGTTTGGCGGGAGGACATACTCATTCGGTTGAACTGACAACATCCAGCGGCGGATCTCATTCTCATTCCGCCACTACCTCCCTGAGTGGAATGACCAAGCCTATGAGATTAGCGTCATCATACCGTTCCACAGGCTACACTTCAGGAACACATTCCACAATAGGTCTGGGGGACAATAAATCATACACTTATAACCCCGGCGCATCCACCACCATATCTCCTTCCGGAACTCATGTGCATGATATTTCGGGAGATACTGACAATGCATCGGATCATACTCATACCGTTACAATAGATAACTCAGGCGGAGGCGAAGCTTTTGATAAACGCCCACCATACTTTGTTCTGGCATATATAATAAAAATTGAAAATTAATTTATTGCAGTAAAGTGATATGCGAAGCACATTTAACGAAGTTGTTTCGAAGCATTTTAACGTGATAAAAACATTTAAAAGCATTAAGAAATAACGAGGGTAATAAAATGAATAGAATATTTACAATTATAATCCAGATGGCTGCCGGGATATTATTAACGGCAGGTGTGTTCGCTCAGGCTCCTGAAAAGATGAGCTACCAGGCAGTGGTAAGAGGTGTTTCAAATGAGTTGATAATAAACCAGGAAGTTGGAATGCAGATCAGCATTTTACAGGGCTCTGCAAGTGGCACCGCTATTTATGTTGAAACCCAAACCCCCACAAGCAATGGCAATGGTCTGGTAAGTATTGAGATTGGAGCAGGGACCATTGTAAGTGGTGATTTCACAACTATTGACTGGACAAGCGGCCCTTATTTTATCAAAACAGAAACCGATCCGGACGGAGGAAGCACCTATTCCATTACCGGCACAAGCCAGCTGTTAAGCGTCCCTTATGCCCTGCACTCAAAAACAGCTGAATCTGTTACAGGTGAAATTACTGAAAGCGATCCACTATTCACTGCAAGTCCGGCCGCCGGTATTGTGCAGGGGGATATAGATAACTGGGACGCGTCCTATGGAGCAGGAGATCAGATTGATGTTGCTGAAGTAATGGTGCAGGGCACTTCGGTTATTGACCCCTCAGGTAACTGGGTCGGACCTCCGATAGATGAAACCGACCCGAGTGTACCCGCCGGCACACAAACCGGCGAAATGCAATACTGGGACGGAACTGAATGGATTACTATTGCAGCCGGTAACGAAGGGCAAATGCTAAGTTTTGTAGGAGATGTGCCAACATGGACAACCGTAGTTGGAGTTACAACAGTAGGCCCAGCAGATGTATATAATCCCACAACCGGAGAAGTATGGATGGACCGCAACCTTGGAGCTTCACAGGCAGCAACCAGCAGTACAGATGACGATGCTTACGGCGACTTATATCAATGGGGTAGGGCTACTGATGGACATGAAATAAGAACATCGGGCACTACTTCAACTTTGAGTGACTCAGACACACCCGGGCATGGCGATTTTATATTAGCTCCGGATAGTCCTTGTGATTGG
>JAWLFR010000115.1:0-6843 GCA_041685495.1 Bacteroidales bacterium | reverse complement strand
AGCAGGCTTCCCCTGAAATAATGAGGTCATCAGAGGCATCAGTGGATTCTTTATACAATTACTCCGGAAATAATTCAGACTATGAAATTACCTTCCTGGAATTCGGGGCGAAAGGATGTTCTGCCTGCAAACGCATGGAAAAAGTGATGGATGAAATAGGGCAAAAATATGCCGGCAAAGTAAATGTGGTATTTATTAATGTCCTTTTACCCGGAAGCCAGGATTTAATGAAATATTATGGAATAGCAGCAATCCCGACACAGGTCTTGCTGAACAGGAAGGGAAAGGAATACTTCAGGCACACAGGATTCATATCAGCTGAAGATATTGAAAAGGAGTTTTATAAAAATCCGGGATCAGGATAATTGAAACATTTGTTTATTACTTTGCCGCGCTAGTTTTTATAAGCCGTATAAGGGCTTCCTTGCTTAAAGGTTTGGCAATATAGTCGTTACACCCCGCTTCCAGTGCTTTTTCACGGTCGTCGACCATGGCATGTGCCGTCTGTGCAATAATGACAACCTCACTATTGAACTCCCGTATCCTCCTTGTAGCCTCATAGCCATCCATGTCAGGCATCCTGATATCCATAAGTACAAGATCGGTATCCGGGTTTTTGCGGCACGTTTCAATAGCCTCAGTGCCGGTTTGTGCAAGCAGGGTAACAGAGGCAATATCACGGGTTATGATCTGCAGGTAACGGTAGCTGGGCTCATCATCTTCAACCATAAGTATTTTAAGCTTACGGGTGGGATCTTTTACCTTACTGTCTTTGCTATCCTTACTGTCCTTATTGTTTTTATTGCCCTTACCGCTCT
This sequence comes from Bacteroidales bacterium, assembly GCA_041685495.1. GTDB lineage: Bacteria > Bacteroidota > Bacteroidia > Bacteroidales > VadinHA17 > UBA9300. The sequence goes on along the minus strand of JAWLFR010000115.1, from coordinate 6,025 downwards.
TACTGTCTTTACCGACCCCGGTCGCTGCTGCCTTTTCACCGGTATTGTCTGTGGGAATTGTAAAGCTGAAGGCTGATCCTTTATCCACTTCCGAAGTAAGTGTTAAATCTCCTCCCAGCAGCTCAACATAGGCTTTTACAATTGACAATCCTATGCCCGATCCTTCATATTGTTTGGTAAGACTGTTGTCGCTCTGTATAAAACGTTCAAATATCTTATCGTGCAGCTCAGCAGGTATACCGATACCGGTGTCCTGCACGGCTATTTCAATAAAGTCCCCCTGATGCTTACAGCTGACCTCTATCTCTCCTTCATAAGTAAACTTAATGGCGTTCTTAATAAGATTGGTCAGGATTGAATCCAGTTTAGAGGGGTCGGTATTTATCATGCATTCAGGTCCTTCCGGCATTCCGCTGTAATGCAGCTCCAGTCCCTTCCTGCCTGCCTGCAGCTTAAAAAAATTAACGTGACTGTTTACAAGCTCACAGATATCAATATCCGAGGGATTGATTTCCAGCTGCCCGGTTTCAATCCTGGAAATATCAATAAGGTCATTGATGGTATCAAGCATGCGGTTCCCGCTATGCTGTATAATATCGGTATACTGGCTCAGCTCGGATACTGAGAGGTCCGGTGCTTTAAGAAGCTCCGTGAATCCGAGTATACCATTCATGGGAGTACGTATCTCATGGCTGATATTGGCCAGGAAGGCAGACTTAAGTCTGTCATGTTCCTCTGCTTTTTCTTTTGCCTCTATTATGTCATCTATCAGCTGCTTGCGGGCACTTACATCCATTACTGTTGACACCATTATATTCTGCTCCGGCAGGGGTATGTTAATGGCATTGACAAATGCCTCAGAACCGTCGCTTCTCCTTATCCGTATATCTTCCCAGTGCATCCTGGAAGGATCGCCTGAAGCTATGTCTTCCATAATGCCTGACTGTAGCTTCTCCCTGTATTCCTTATCAGGATACACTTTTTCAAAAAACGTTGTTACATCATTTATATGCTCAGAGCTCCATCCGTAAGTCTCCTCGAACATCCTGTTCATATACATGGCAGTGCCTGTATCCATTTTATTAATTGCTACCCCTATGGGCAGGTTATCCATAACCCGGCTGATAAACTCGTTTTTTTCTTCCAGTTCCTTTTCCGCAATTTTCCTGTCCGTTATATCGAGCATAAAACCTCTTAGGATTGTCGGCCTCCTGGCATCCATCTCCACACTAACCACATCCCTCAGCCATATATATGAGCCGTCCTTCTTCCTGAACCGGTATTCCAGCTCATGCGATTCACCTTTCTCAGCGCATGCAAAGCAATATGCCAGTGATGAGTCCCTTTCTTCAGGATGCAACTTATCAGTCCAGAACTCAAGATTGGTCCATTCCTCCGGCTGCCAGCCCGTATGTTCTGCAACCTGGGGTGATACATAGGTCCATCTGTCTTTGACAATATCATATTCCCATACAATGGCTTTTACAGACTCAACAAGAGCCCGGTGCTTCTGCTCGCTCAGGGCCAGCTTCTCCTGCATATCATACTCCTCACTCACATCCCTGAACACCATTACCACACCGGTGATATTCCCCTTACTGTCTTTTATAGGTGCTCCCGAATCAGCGATCTGTTTTTCGGATCCATCCCTGGCGATAAGCTTTGTATGGTTGGCAAGTCCCGCGATATTCCCGGTCTCAAGCACCCTGGCAACCGGATTCTCCGCTTTATCCCCGGTAATGGCATTAACGATGTTAAAAACCTTCTCAAGAGGCTGGCCGGCAGCATCCCCGGGAGTCCACCCGGTAAGACCGGCTGCCAGCGGGTTCATGGAAGTTACCCTGCCGTCGAGACCGGTTGTAATGACACCGTCACCAATTGAGTTAAGGGTGGTCCTGAGGCTTTCCCTGCTTTTGAATAATTCGCTTTCAGCCCTGAGACGGTCTGTTATGTCCCTTATGGTACCGATAAAGCCAATTATTTCACCCTGGCTGTTTTTAAGGTAAAATACATTTGTCTCTCCCTGGAATATCTCCCCGGATTTTTTTTTATAGCTGATAGTATGCAGGAAACCGGGATCACCCATACTTTCCCTGATCTTAGTTCCCATCTCCCTGAATTCATCCTGGTCCTTATAGAGACATGATGTTTCCTTGCCTGTAATTTCTTCGAGACTGTAAGCAAAAAGATCGGTTAAAGCCGGATTGCAATTGATGATTTTCCTGTCAGTGTCAGTTACCAGTATGGCATCCCGTATGCTGTTAAACAGATGGTCGTATATACTCTCGCTGTACTTCCCTGAGATATCGGCACTTGCTTCTTTCTTTGCTTTCTTTTCAGTCCGGGCACTGTCCTTTTTTGTCATGCTTGATTGGAATTTTTGTAAAGCTAAGGAAAAACCATTAAATTGCAAAGCAATTGCTTAGATTATAATATATTGATATAGAGGTGGGTAAAATTCTATTGCACGAAGATTTAATCATATTTTAATGCAGTTAGCATCTATCACAGACTTTATTAGGCCGTTTAGCTTGATTTTTATGTGTTTCATAAAATTGAATAACAATTATGCCAAGAAAGAAAAAATACAATCCTGACGAAGTATTGAGAAAAGCAATGCATATCTTCTGGAAAAGGGGCTACGATTCCACACCGGTAAGACTGCTGGAGAAGGAGCTTGGCATTAACCAGTATTCCATATATGCTGAGTTTTCAGACAAGAAAGAACTTTTTGTGCAGTCTCTCAGGGAATACAGGGAATATGCTGCAGTCACGATGTATGCCGGGTTGCTGAAAGAGGGAACCAGTACCGGTAAACTTGAGGAATTCCTGTATGCTTATGTGGAATCATCCGTGAACGATAAGGAATCAAAGGGTTGCCTTGTTGTTAATTCAACTGCAGCCATAATTATGGAAGATCCTGATATAAAGGAAGAGCTGAGCAGGTATTATGAATTTATAAAATCAATGCTTGCAGGAATTCTCGATAACTCGGTTAAAGCAGGAGATATTTCCCCGGAGACCGATATTGATGAAAAATCAAATTATTTACTGGGTGTAATGCAGGGACTGTCTGTTGGCGTTAGAATACTGTCGCTGAAACAGCTTAATGATATTATAAAGGTTGCTTTTTCAACCCTGCAGTAGATTCTTTTCTTCAAAACCAAAACCAGGATAAGTTCAGAATGGTTTAAGGTGGTGACACTGGTAATATGGAGACCCTCGGCCAAACTGATCTCTGAAAATTCCAGCCTGCAGGAGAAAATCAGCAGTATGGAGGATGATGGGGTAGAGATACAGTATCAATAGCCGGCCGGTCCGTCCGGCAGGCTTTTGAGAATAAATTCCCTGAGGTCATCATTGGCTTTCTCCAGGTCTTCCCTGCGCAGGTACATCATATGTCCGCTGCGGTAGCCTTTAAAGCTGAGCCTGTCCTTCATTTTGCCGCTGGGATCGATCTGCCACATGGTGTATTTTGATGCAAAATAGGTGCAGGCACCGTCATAATAGCCTCCCTGGAACATCACATTCAGGAAGGGATTGGCAGCCATGGCAAGTCGCAGGTTTTCCCTTACATTATTATCCGACCTGTCCCAGGGTCTGACATCTCCTGACATATTATATCTCATTTCAGTTTTGAATCCAAGCACCTCACGCGTATAATAATTGATGGCAGGTGTAAAAGCATGGTTCCATGTACTCATCTCCATGCTGAAATCAGGCCTGTCGCCCGACTCCCGTTTATCGAGTCCCAGGTACCTTGAATCAAGCCTGCCTGTATTATATCCTTTACTGTCGCGTAACAATTCTTTCCAGAAAAAACTGGTGCCAAGGTCAAGGTTATTCTGGAGTATGGCTTTTTCCGAAATACCTGAGTAATAGGACATTTTTTCAGCTATGTCCTTCTTTTCCCCTGCCGGGATAAAGCCACCCTTCACAAGCGCGGGTATCAGCTCATTAATGGTAAATGCTTCCGATTCAGGCAGTATTTCATTAAGGTCTTTCTCTTGCAACTCATCATCAAGCATCTTATGATACCAGGCTGTGGCTGTATAATAAGGGAAGTTTATCCCGGTTGACAGTGGCACATCGGATTCAAATATCTTATAATCGGCCGGCGATACCATAATAACACCGTTGAGAAACACTTTCTGGCTGCTTTGCAGCTCGTAGGCAAGACCGGAAACCCTGGTGCCTCCATAGCTTTCACCTATAATATATTTCGGCGACAACCACCTGTTGTTCCCCGACAGGAAATCACTTATCCATGCAGCCAGGTATTCTATATCTGCATTGATACCAAAAAACTGTTTTCTGTCGGGCAGATTACCATCACTGTCCCTGACCATCCTGCTGTAGCCCGTGTTTACCGGGTTAACAAAAACGATATCTGCCACATCGAGGATGGAGTAGGGGTTTTCTCTCACGCCGTAAGGCTGCACAGGGTATCCTTCATCGTCTATCTTAAGGATTTGTGGACCGGTATAGGCCATATGCATCCAGACGGATGCCGCACCCGGACCCCCGTTAAAGGATATGATCAGCGGTCTGCTGTCACGATTATCTTCTATATCTCGTGTATAGTAAGTGTAATATAATGAGGCAACAATCTCATCATCAATATATACAGGCTGGGTACCTGTTGTGGCGGAATACGAAAGTTTTTCACCTTTGATAACTGTACTGTGCTTTGTGATAACTGCCGTATCCACGGGAAGCCGCCTGGTCTGTGCATAAGTTGCCCCGGATATGAGGATGGAGAGGATGATTACTGAAAATGTCTTTTTCATAGCAGATAGTGATATTAGGGTATAGTTCAAATTTATTCAATTTATTTAGCATTTTTTAACAGAAGCTTATGTTGTAGAATCATTAACTTTGAGTTTTTGCCAGGCTTAAGGCAATCCGGAAGGCTTGCCGGTTTTAAACCTGAACAGCCACCGGCCTGCAGGGCAACTTACTGAAACCTAAACTAAACAATTATACCATGAAATCAATCTCCCGAATTCTGTTACTTTTTATAATCATGGCATCTGCCAGCAGTATAAGCGCGCAGGAGGCCAAAAAGACCCTTAACGTAGATGATTACGACAGGTGGAGCAGGATCGCATCCGTAAACCTCTCTGATAACGGCCAGTGGATGAGCTATGCTTACAGTCCCAATGATGGTGACGACACACTGTATTTTAAAAACATTGAGACAGGGAAGGTTTTTTCCGACCCCTATTGTGATGAACCTGCTTTTTCAAACGACTCAAAATGGGTGTTTTACAAAAGAAACCTGAAAAAGAAAGAAGCAGAGAAGCTGCGTAAAAACAAAAAAACCGTATACAGCAAGGGTGTGTTGCTTGAGCTGGGAACAGGTGAAAAGATGGAATGGGATAAGGTTGACAGGCTGCAGTTCTCACCCTCGTCAGACTTTCTGATTATTAAGAAAGAAGGTGAAAAAAATGAGCATAGCGGATCTGATATTCTCATTGTTAACCTTGAGACAGGCAGCCAGATGAACCTCGGTAATGTTAATGAATATAAATTCAACAAGCGTGGTACCCACCTGGCTTATACCATTGATGCTGCCGATGATGCAGGAAATGGTATCTACATGATGGATATGGCTGCAGCCACGATTAAACCGCTCGATACTGATACCATGACCTACAGCCGTCTTACCTGGGATGATGAGATGCTTTACCGCACGGAGAAAGACAGAAAGGGTTATGCCCTTGCCGTAATGAAAGGAAATAAGCCGGACAGCCTGGAAGAGCGTGTTAACAGGCTGATAATATTTAAAGATTTAAATACCTCTGCTCCCGGTAAAATATATTTTGATCCGGCAGATGACACCGGTTTTCCGGTTGACTATGTTCTGAGTGAGAAAGGAAGACTTGGGTTCAGTCTTGATAACAACAAGATGATCGTGAGTATCAGGGAGCAGGATAAGATTATTAAGATGAGTCGTGATACCATACCAAATGTTGATGTATGGCACTGGGAGGATGAACAGATACAGTCGGTACAGAAGGTA
>JAWLFR010000114.1:0-6862 GCA_041685495.1 Bacteroidales bacterium | reverse complement strand
GGCTGAAGCTGAAGCCGGATCAGAGGCCGGAGAAGAGGCGGAAGAAGTAGCTGAAAAAGCAGCAGAGAGTGCTGAAGCCGAAAAGCCTGCAGAGGAGAAGAAAGAAGAAAAGGAAGAGGTGAAAGCTGAAGCTGAAAAGCCTGCAGAAGAGAAGAAAGAGGAGAAGAAAGAGGAGAAAAAGGAAGAGGTAAAGACGGAAACCGAAAAGCCAGCAGAAGAGAAGAAAGAGGAGAAGAAAGAGGAGAAAAAGGAAGAGGTAAAGACGGAAACCGAAAAGCCTGCAGAGGAGAAAAAAGAAGATACTTCAAAAACCGGGGAAGCCGGTGATGAAGATAAAGAGGCTGATAAAGGAGCGGAAGACAAGGCATAAGCAAACCATTAACGGGGTATATGCCCGTAAAAAATACAGACCTGATATTACTCGGTACAATCAGAAAGGCACATGGTTACGAAGGAGCAGTAATGATGAGCCTTGAAGACAGATTTACTGAAGAGCTACCTCAAATGGAATGGGTGTTCATTGAAATAGATGAAAAGCCTGTTCCATTTTTAGTTTCATCTCTTTCAGAGAATGCATCTGGCAATATTGTGCTGAAATTTGAAGGCTATGACAGTCCTGAGGTGATGACTGAGTTTATTGGTTGCCGGGTGTTTATTAAAAAGGAAGATATGAAGAATGAAAATGAGTTATCGCCTTTTCTGATCCTTGAGGGATATAAAATATTCGACAGGGACAAGAAGCTTCTTGGGGTTGTAACCAAGATAATGAGCCTTCCAATGCAGTATATGCTGGTGCTGGAAAATGATAAAAAGGAAGAGATCCTGATTCCGCTGAATGAGGAGTGGGTGATGGAAATAGACAGGGACAGGGAAAGTATTTATATGGACCTCCCGGATGGTATTATTCAGATAAATAAATAATCAGTCCTTTTATTGCAACACTAATTATCAGCTGTCGTCTTTATGGTGTTATTGATGATGATTAACCTTTTAATAAGACCATATCATGAAAAAGTTTTTTAGTTTATTATTAGTGTCTTTCCTCGTCTCAGGCTATTCATTTGCACAGTCGAGTGAGACAAGGGATGTTAATGATTTTACAGGTGTTTCATTCGGTGTAGCGGGTGATCTTATACTCAAGCAGGGCAATTCTTTCAGCGTGGTTCTGGAAGGCGATAAGGATTATCTTGAAGAAATTAAAACCCGGGTAAAGGACGATAGGCTGCTTATACGTCATGACAGATGGCTGAACTGGGGCAATAAAAAAGTAAGCGTTTATATTACCATGCCTGTGATTAATGACCTTAGCGTCTCCGGCTCGGGTAATATCATTGCTGAAAAGATAAAAGCAGATGATCTTGAGATCAGCGTCAGCGGCAGTGGCGACATTGATCTTGGTGAGCTCGTTGCAGGCTCGGTAGATTGCAGCATATCCGGTTCCGGCACCATAGAAATTAGTGAAGGAACAGCCGGTGACGGGGAATTGTCAATCAGTGGTTCAGGAAAATACAGGGGGGATGAGTTTGCACTTAAGTACCTTGATGTATCAATATCGGGTAGCGGAAGTTGTTATACCATGGTTGAAGAGAAACTTGAAGCACGTGTCTCGGGAAGCGGAGATATCTATTACAGCGGTAGCCCTAATGTTGATGCAAGGGTGTCTGGTTCAGGGAAGGTTCGTAAAAGATAAGAAAGTGCTTAACGGATTATCTTAAACTGCCCGTTGATCTCTATTTTAATGATGGAAGAGGGTTTACTCTTTGTGATCTCATCCTGGCGCAAGGGCACAATATAATCAACCGACTCTTTTATATTATCGCTTATCTCATCAAAAATTCCGGGTGTTGGGTCGCCTGAAATATTTGCGGAGCTTGACACCAGTGGTTTCCCCAGGCGGGCAATAAGATCAGAGCAGAATTCATCGTTCGTTATCCTTATGCCGAGTGATCCGTCAGGGGCTGTCAGCTCAGTTGAGATATTCCTGGCACCAGGGTATATCAGGGTTAGCGGACCGTCACTTACCTCTGTCAGCTGGTAGGCTATTTCCGGCACCTCTTTAACATAATACTGCAGCCTTGATTCGGTGTCAAGCAATACCAGCATACTCTTTTCATCTGTCCTCTGTTTTATCCGGTAAATCCTTCTGACAGCACCGGTGTTTGTTGCATCGCATCCGAGTCCCCATACAGTGTCAGTAGGGTAAAGAATCACCCCCCCCTTACGCAGGATATCAACAGTTTTCCTTATGATGTCTCTATGATCTTTCACAGTTTTGTTGCTTATTTATTCTTCAGCAGTATGAAATTGCCAAAATCAAAGACAGGCCTGTGAAAAATCCTGTTCTCCAGGAAGGTGACAAATTTATACCTTATCTTCTCATGTTTGAACCTTGGCCTTTTTGGGTTGATGTTTTTCAGCTGATCGCCCCAGTCAAATTTTTTTATTCTGCCGTGCATCACCCCCGGGTGCTCTCCCTTAAAAACCCGAAGCTTTGAAAGATCGCCGTAGTCAAAATCAAAGTGTTTCTTTTTATCAAGATCCCTCACCCTCTGTTCTCCATGGTGTATCCTTGTGAAAACCCTTGATTTTGTTCTCATGATATGGGGTGGCCTTACCCAGCCGTAATGATAGATATAGGCATTAACCCTGGCCACCCTGAGCTTATAGGTGCCTTTCTGCTGCCTGTAATTGAGTCCGTCAAAGCCAGGTATGCGCCTGAATGACTGTGCCGACTCCCAGCTGTGAATATCCGGGTCATTCCTTATTATGCGTATCTCATCCTTATACCAGTTATGAGAGAAATGGTAGTGATCATAATCCCCCCAGAAATGCCGGTATCTGAATAAAAGACCTTCCACTTCCCTGTCGTCCAGCAGCTCCTCGCATCTCTTCCTGATAACGGGCAGGTCGTCCTCATGCACAATCTCATCGGCCTGTACATAAAAAAGCCAGTCGCCGCTGCAGTGCTCCTTCGCAATATCCGACTGGTGTGCATGCTCCATACCCCTGGGATACTTTTCAAGATCCCATACGGTATCAATAATCTTCAGTTTATCACTGTCTATGCTTTCCAGCATTTCCCTTGTCTTATCGTCACTATCGCAATCGCCCAGTGCAAAAACAAATTCATCCACAAGGGGTAGGATTGAAAGTACCGCTTCCTTTACGGGATAGCCCAGTTTATCGGCATTTTTTGCCATTGAGAATCCACTTATCGTCATTTTTTTTTAATTTTATTATGCGGCAAATTTATACTTTATACTTTAAGTAACATATATTTGTGCTAAATAATAAGTCAATGGTCCGTATTAGTGCAGTGATAATTTCCTTTAATGAGGAAAGGAATATTGGACGTTGCCTGGAGTCACTGGATAATCTGGTTGATGAAGTTCTGGTGGTGGACTCTTTTTCCACCGACCGTACAGAGGAGATATGCCGCCAGTATAATGTCAGGTTCATCAGGCATAAGTTTGAAAGTCATATACAACAGAAGAACTGGGCGCTTAACCAGGCCGTAAATGATTATATACTGTCTCTTGATGCCGATGAGGCACTGACCCCCAGGCTGAGGGAATCAATATCCGGTGCAGCTGAAAACTGGAGTTTTGACGGGTATTATCTGAATCGCAAGACATCATACAGTAACAGTCGCGATCCACAGGATGTGCGCTACACAGAAAAAAAGATACGGCTGTGGGACAGGCGCAAGGGAGTATGGGGAGGTATTAATCCGCATGATATTGTTGTGATGGATGTTGATTCCACCACAGGCAGCCTCAGGGGTGATATGCTTCATTATTCCTTCTTTTCCATAGAGTCGCATCGAAAAAAGGCGGAGTATTTTTCTTCCATCTCCGCAAGAGCTCTTTTTATTTCGGGCATAAGAAGCAACTGGTTGAAAATAGCAGGCAGTACGGCCTGGAAATTCATTAAAAGTTATTTTATAAGGCTGGGCATACAGGACGGTATTCACGGGCTTAAGATCAGTTACAGTTCTGCTTATGGGGCATATCTTAAATACAGGAAACTTAAGCGTTTAAATTCGGGTAAACATCTTGATATAGCTCCTTCAATTTGCTTTTTCAATACAAACAAGAGCTGGGGTGGCGGAGAGAAATGGTCTCTTACCGTTGCCACTGAGATGAGTAGGCGGGGTCATAACATTATTATGATAGCTTACCGGGGGAGCGAGTTGTTGAGACGGTCAAGGCAGGCCGGACTGAACACTGTGGGTTTGAAGATGAGAGCGACAAGCTTTATCAATCCGCTCTTATTATTACGCATAAAAAGGATTTATGAAGCCAATAATGTAAAGGTGGTTTTTTTGAACCTCTCAATTGACCTGAAGACAGGTGGCAGGGTAGCCAGATCAGCCGGCGTACAAAAGATAATATACCGCCGGGGACTGGCCAGACCCATACGTATGAACAGGCGGAACAGGTACCTGCTTACAGAGGTGGTAACGGATATCATAGCCACCTCTGAGGATACAAGGGAAGGTATACTTAAAAATTTCTCCCATGTGCTGGATCCTGGCAAGATAAGTCTTATATATAATGGTGTTGAGCTACCGGAAATAGGTGAGCCGGGCTTTAACGGCAAGATGGTGGTAGGATCTGCAGGCCGGATATCTGCCGAGAAAGGCTTTATATACCTGATAGAGCTGGGCAGCCTGCTGGATGAGCTTTCAATACCTTTTGAGATTGATCTTGCCGGTGAAGGAGACCAGCTTGAGCATATAAAAGAGGAGGTGGTGAGGGCCGGACTGGAATCTAAATTCCGTTTCCTGGGCTTTATCAAGGATATGGATGATTTTTACAGGTCGATAGACCTGCTGGTGCTTACTTCTGAAAAAGAGGGTTTTGCAAATGTCCTGCTTGAGTCAATGAGCTACGGCAAGCCTGTTATTGCTTTTGATATTGGCAGTCCATCCGAACTGATACGTGATGGTAATAACGGGTTTATAGTGGAGGAGAATAATGTCAGGGCCATGGCTGAAAAAATATCGGAGCTGTATAATGACCGTGAACTGCTGGCGAGGATGGGTGAGAATGCGCGCGACAGGATAAAGAAGGATTTTTCATTGGAGCACCATCTTAAGAAGATAGAAGATATAATAGGGGGAGAGACCGGTACAGATTGATCTTAAAAAGAATTTTTATTTATCCCGCCCCGGGAATGCAGATGATGCTATACTGAGAGAGACCGGTACAGATTGATATAATGCCCGGCAATCAATTCAGCCCTGAACTTCCGGGAGTACTCCTTACCCTCTGTAATCATTTTTTCAGCAATACCCCTGTTGCTTATAATCTTTGTTATTGCCTCTGATAACTCCTCATGATCGTGAGGGTCAATATATACTGATCCCGGACCACCGGCTTCGCTGAAACAGCTGCCTTTGCTTGTTATTACGGGTACACCGGATACCAGGGCTTCAATGACGGGAATACCGAATCCCTCGAAAACAGAAGGGTAGATAAAGCATGAGGCCATCTGGTAAAGGGCAGGCAGCTCCCCGTTCTCCACTCCGGCGGGAAAGATTATATTATGCATATTATTATTGTTGATATATGCTTTTACCTTCCTGTAATATGAGGTTTTTCTGCCTATCGCAACAAGCGGCATATCAATGCCCCCGGTATGCAGTGCCCTGACTACTGAAAGCAGGTTCTTGCGCTCTTCTATGGTGCCCACATATAAGAGGTAATTGTCCGGCAGTGAATATTTTTTGCGCAAAGCCTCTTTTGTTTCTTCTTCAGCCTTTACCCGGAAAGAAGGATGGCAATCCTGGTATATAACCGTTATTTTGCCAGCATCAGTACCGGTAAAATTCATGATATCAGTCTTTGTCTGCTCACTTATGGCTATTATTTGATCAGCTGATGAGCAGGCATGCCTTGTTTTGAGGTAGTATATGTTCCTGTCGGCCGGACTGTACAACTGCGGGTACCTCATATATATCAGGTCATGTACGGTAACCAGCTTTTTAATATTAACTGGTAAAGACCGGGGCAGCTCACTGCTTAGTCCGTGGTAGATATCCGGACTGTCAGATACGATCTGCCTGCTTATGCCCCTGCTGCGCCATAGTGAGGGGAAGATCCTGTGAATGGCCTTTTCAGGCGTCCTGAGCGTATAATTATCCGGACCGGCAAATTCTATCATGCCCCTGGCGGCCGGACTGTAAAGGATATACCCGTTTTCAGGATAATACCTGAAGAATGAGCTCAGGAGGTTACGGCTGTAATTACCCAGTCCGCTCCTGTTAAAGAAAGCCCGTTTTGCGTCAAAGCCTATTATCATCTTCTTTTATACAGCAACATTATGTTCCCTTAGTGCTTCATTAAGGGATGTTTTTTTGTCAGTTGATTCTTTCCGCCTTCCTATTATAAGGGCACACGGAACCTGGTACTCGCCGGCAGGGAATTTTTTGGTATAGGAGCCGGGTATGACAACTGACCCGGCAGGTACATGACCCTTATAGGTCTTTATTTCCTGTGTGCTTACATCCAGCACCTTGGTAGAGCTGGTTATTACCACATTGGCCCCGAGTACTGCTTCAGAGGCAATATGTGCCCCTTCAACAATAATGCACCGTGAGCCAATAAAAGCATTATCCTCTATGATCACCGGTGCGGCCTGTACGGGTTCAAGTACCCCTCCGATACCCACACCGCCACTTAGGTGCACATTCCTGCCTATCTGGGCACATGAGCCCACTGTTGCCCAGGTGTCGACCATTGTGCCTTCATCAATATATGAACCTATATTTACATAGCTGGGCATCAGTATTACTCCCCTGCTGATATAGGAGCCATAGCGGGCAACTGCATGCGGTACCACACGCACCCCCAGCTCT
>JAWLFR010000113.1:1666-6895 GCA_041685495.1 Bacteroidales bacterium | reverse complement strand
CTCATTCCTCCTATTTTCAGCAGTATAGCTTCTGTTATCGTAAATGCCAGGTATATAGACCAGAGGCGCTTGGCAGTAGCCTTTATCCTGGGGTGCAGTTTATCAGTTGTGGGTCCGGGTACCTCAGCCGAGAAAAGCTGCATGCCTCCTATTTTTAATATAGGCAGTATGGCCAGCGACAGCACTATGATACCCATACCCCCCAGCCACTGTGTCATACTCCTCCAGTAGAGGAGTCCGTGCGGCAGTGATTCAACCTCATTCAGTATGGAAGCACCGGTGGTGGTAAAACCGGATATTGTCTCAAAAAAGGCATCTGTATATGATGGTATGGCGCCGCCGATGGTGAAAGGCAGGCTGCCAAAGAGGGAGAATACAAGCCATGTCAGGGTAACAATAATAAAACCCTCCCTCTTTCCTATTGTGCTGTCATGTATCCTGAATATCACTGACATCAGGGCGCCTGCCCCAAGTGTTATGCCTGCTGATATGATAAGGGGTAACAGTTCGCCTTCATCGTAGATAAGCGATACAGGTATTATGGTCAGCATGCAGATGCCCTCAAGTATCAGCAGAACGCCAAGTACCCTGCCTATAATTTTACCGTTCAGCATAAATAATTATTACAGGAAAAATCCGGACATCTTCTCAAAGGCGTGAGGCAGTGTAAAAACCACAACTTTATCGTTTGGCTTGATCTCGGTGTCACCCGTTGCAATAAACGGTTTGCCGTCCCTGGTGCCTCCTCCCACTATGGCTCCTTTCGGGAAGTTTATATCCCGTATTTTCCCTTTTACTATTTTTGATCCTTCTGGTACCCTGTATTCGAGTACTTCTGCATCGGTGCCGGTCATACATTTCACCTGGGTTACGTTTGGGTTGGTAGTATGCCTGAAGATACGACTGGCAGCCGATAATTTCTTGTTTATGATTGTGTCAATACCACTGTTCTCCGCAAGGTGTATATACTCAACATTTTCCACTTCGGCTATAGTCTTTTTCACCCCCTGCTGATTGGCCAGCAGGCAGGCCAGTATATTGGTTTCAGAATTACCCGTTACGGCAACAAAGACATCTTTTCTTGCTATCCCTTCCTGTATAAGGAGGCTGGCATCCCTTCCGTCTCCGTGTATAACCAGTGTGTTCTCCAGTTCATCTGCCAGCATTTCACATTTGGCAGCATCATAATCGATAAGCTTAATGGAGGATTCTTTCTGCAGTGACTGTGCCACTTTTCTACCTATCCTGCTTCCCCCCAGTATCATTATCCTTTTGGCCACGAAATTTTCCTTACCAGAAAATTTCATCATGTCCTTTATCCCCTCACGTGTTGATACCACAAAGACCAGGTCTCCTTCCCTGAATTTTTCCTCACCTCTTGGTATGATGGTCTCTTCATTCCTCTTAATAGCCACAGCCCGGTAGTTAATGTCTTGTAATTCAAGGGCTACATCTTTAAGGGTCCGGTCCACCACAGGGGCATTCCTGTCCAGTTTCTGCACGTAGAGAGACAGCATGCCGCCGGAGAACTCCATAAATTCTGTTGTGCCTGTTTCGTGCAGCAGTCCAAGCACCTCCTTTGCTGCTATCAGTTCCGGGTAGATGAGGGAATCGATGCCCAGCGACCTGAAAAATTCCCTGGTGCCGTGCTCAAGGTATTCGCGGTTGTCAATGCGGGCAATGGTTTTTACGGCCCCCAGGCGTTTGGCAAGTATGGACGATGTTATATTGGTGTCTTCAGAGTGGGCAACGGCAATAAACAGATCCGTCTTTTTTCCGAGTGCTTCTTTCAGTAGCTTAACGGAAGTGGCCGAACCCTGGAATGTCATAACGTCGAGGGATGAATCAACAGGCTTCAGCCTGCTTTCCTCGGGGTCAATGATCAGAATGTCGTGATGCTCATTGCTTAACATCTTTGCCAGATGTGTCCCGACTTCTCCTGCACCTGCTATTACTATCCTCATCTTAGCTTTATAAAAAAATTAAACATGGCAAATTTATAAAAAGGCCATTAATAAGTAATATAAATGATCAAATCTTTTAGCGGCCCTGGCTGTTTCAAGCCATGATGAAGTATAATATTGTGAGGCTCAGTAGTAAATGAGGGTTCCTTCTTTCCTTTTCAAGTAAAAACCTGCTTGTTGCAAACAGGACAAGGAAGAGCAGGACGGCTGCCTGCACAGATATGTCATTTACCTTAATGACAGCAGCAGGCAGGGCGGCCATTGCAGATGCAGCGTCAGATAGTGTATCCACGCAGTAAGCCAGTATGCCTGCTGTCAGTGAGGATATAAGAGGTATGGATGACAGTAATATCAGGGCCAGCCCCGCAGAAAGAATCAGGGTGGCCAGGGGTATGGCAAAAAGGCTGGACAGTACTGAGAAAAGAGGTATCTCTCCAAAGAAGAGAGCTACGAATGATATGGTGCCGGCCTGCGCCAGGAGAGATACGGCAATCATATTCCACAGCCATGACATGATACGACCGCGAAACCTGATCTTTCCCGACAGGTCCCTGTAATTACAGACGATAAAGATAACTGCCGAATAGGAGAGGATGAATGAGGCCTCAAAGATGATGGATGGTTTTGCCAGCATGATGATAAAGGCAGAGGCCATTACCGAGTTAAGGGCTGTGGCGGGACGGTTAATATAATATCCTGTATTAAGAAAAGAGAACATAACAGCAGCTCTTGTGACGGAAGGGCTCAGTCCGCTTATAAGCGCATATGACCATATCACCACAAGGGATATACCCAGTTTTAATGCCCCGGACCTCAGGCCTGTTATTCTCAGCAGTGAGATGGTGATAAGGCTTATTATGCCGACATGTAACCCGGATACAGCCAGTATATGTATTATCCCGCTTTGCCTGAAGGTATCTTTTATCTCTTTGTCGAGCAGCTCCCTGTTGCCCAGGGTAATGGCCGATACGATGGCGAGAGTTTTTTTATCGTCCAGCCAGGTGTCGAGCCTGTTGAACAGCGATTCCCTGAAAATGTTACCCAGCTGCCTTATCCGCGGCTTATAACCCTCATATACAATGGTATCATAGCAGAAGCACAGATATTTATATCCCCTGCGGTTCATGTATGTCCTGTAGTCAAAATTATCCAGGCTGTCGAAATCTATTATCTCCCTGGGTGATGATCTGAACCTTAATATGCTTCCGGGCCTTATGGTATCACTGATATGTTGACTTTCTGAATAGACCAGTAGCCTGTTGTTTCTGTTATACCTTTGTCCGTCTACACTGATAATATTGCCCTGCAGTGCCACCGCTCGTGTTTTTTGTTCAGGGTAAGCTTCTGTTCTTATAATGAATTCATGCTGGCCGCGACTGATACCGGCAGGATTTTTTTTGTCCATGTAAGAAGCCGAGCATCCGCACAGGAAGATGCAGACATGCAGGCTTAAACCAAAGGAAAGAGAGAATATTTTGTTTGCACGGAAGAGGATGTGGATCGTCAGGACCAGGGATAAAAGTACCAGTGCCACATTACAGTAAGCTACCGAATGCAGGTACCGGCCGCATATTATGCCTGTTGCCAGGGCAATGCAGTAGGAGGTGAATGGTGTCTTTTTATACAGCACTCTACAGCGATTACTGTATAAAGATACAAAATACGTCTTATTTTACTTTTTGTTTTGGAAGAATTGTCCTGTAATCGACATCAAATTTACCCCTGCTTATGCCTGCCAGCTTGGATTTAAGCAGCCTTTTCCTGATGGGACTGACCCTGTCGGTGAAAAGGATTCCGTCGAGATGGTCGTATTCATGCTCTATAATCCTGGCCCTGAATCCTTTGATTGTTTCTTTATGAAAATTCCACTCCCTGTCAAAATATTCAATATTTATTGTTGACTCCCGGTACACCTCCTCATGTATCTGGGGTATGCTCAGGCATCCCTCATTCATAAGCACCAGCTCACCTGTCCTTTCAGTTATATAGGGGTTAATGAATACCTGCCTGAACCCGGCCATATCAGGCTCATCTTTAGCCAGGGGTGAGCCGTCGACAATAAAAAGGCGTATGGATTTTCCTATCTGTGGCGCTGCCAGTCCTATACCATCAGAATGGTGCATGGTATCAAACATATCATCAATAAGGGTGTCAAGACCCTCATAGTCTTTATCTATATCTTCGGCCACTTTCCGGAGTATTGGGTGACCATAAACATATATAGGGTATATCATCTCAAATATTATTTATAGGCAGAGCGTTGCATATAAGACTGAAGGATAAGGGAGGCACTTATCTTATCTACATTCTCTTTTTTCTGCCTGTCTGATTTTTTCATTCCTCCGTCTATCATTGCTTTTTGAGCAATGCTTGATGTAAACCTTTCATCAACCAGGTGCAGCTCTGTATCCCTGAATATCTTCCTTAGTCTGTTTATGAAGGGATCAATCTGTTTTACCAGTTCTGAAGGCTGGTTATTCATCTTCCTGGGATAGCCTATGATTATTGCATCAACCTTTTCACCGGCTGTATATTCTTTCAGGAAGGCCTCCAGCTCCGTGGTGGCAATTGTTTTAAGGGGACTGGCTATGATCTGATCTCTGTCTGTCACTGCCAGTCCGGTCCTTTTCTTCCCGTAATCAATTGCAAGTAAGCGTCCCATTACCCGGTTTAAATATTGTGCAAAGATAGTCAAGTAAGGCTAAAAGATAAAATATAAAAGGCGCGGATAATGATGTCCGCGCCTTTATGCAGGGATAACCCTGCATTATTTTATCTTCCCGGCCTAGTATTCCATTGCTGCCAGGCGCTTATAGGAGTTATATCTCCATTTAGCGTTATTCTCGGCTGCTTCAAAGAGTACTTTTGCTTCTTCCGGGAATGATTTAAGCAGTGATGTATACCTTACTTCTGATTTTAGGAAGTCCTGGAACTTACTCCAGTCGGGTTCCTTTGAATCGAGGATAAAGGGGTTTTTGCCTTCTGCTTCGAGACGCGGGTCAAACCTGTAGTTATGCCAGTAACCGCTCTTAACAGCGTCGGCTTCCTGTGCCTGTGCTTTACCCATACCGGCTTTCAGTCCATGGCTTATACATGGTGAGTATGCAATTATTATTGATGGTCCGGGATAGGCTTCGGCCTCGCGCAGGGCCTTGAAGAACTGCGCCTGGCTTGCACCCATGGCTACCTGTGCCACATAAATATACCCATATGTCATAGCCATCTGTCCCAGGTCTTTTTTCTTTATCTTTTTACCTGAGGCAGC
>JAWLFR010000113.1:0-1566 GCA_041685495.1 Bacteroidales bacterium | reverse complement strand
TTCATCACCAGGGCCTTCTCTTTGGACGGGCATACGTCGGCACAGTTACCGCAACCGGTGCAGTCGAGCACGCTCACCTGTATCCTGAATTTATATTCTTTGAGGGCGCCAATACCTTTTATTACCTCTGTTCCTTCAGGTGCTTTTTCCACCTCTTCATCAGTGAGCAGGAAAGGCCTTATTGAGGCATGCGGGCATACATAGGAGCACTGGTTACACTGTATGCAGTTATCGGGCTGCCATTCAGGTATCCACACAGCTATGCCGCGCTTTTCATATTCTGTTGTTCCTGCAGGGAATGTGCCGTCTTCCCTTCCCCTGAAGGCGCTGACAGGAAGGTCATCACCTTTCTGTGCTATGATAGGATTGACAACGTCCCTTACAAATTCAGGAATATCATCTTCTTTTTTGGCCTCTTTCTCAGTGGCATCATTCCAGGAGTCAGGCACATCTATCTTCACCACATTACCTCCGCGGTCGACAGCTGCATAGTTCATATTAACGATTTCTTCTCCTTTATTACCATATGATTTAACGATAAATTTCTTCATCTCGTCAACTGCCTTGTCATAAGGTATCACACCGGCCACTTTGAAGAAGGCGCTTTGCATTATTGTATTGGTTCGTCCGCCCAGACCTATCTCTTCAGCTATATCGGTGGCATTGATCATATAGAAGTTGATATCGTTCTCAGCCAGGTATTTTTTTACCCCGGCCGGCAGTTTATCTTCCACCTCTTCTTTTTTCCATGTTGCGTTAAGCAGGAATGTTCCTCCTTTGGCCAGTCCTTTGAGCATATCATATTTCTCAAGGTAGGCTGAGACGTGGCAGGCCACGAAGTCAGGTGTATTCACCAGGTATGTTGACCTGATGGGAGTATCGCCGAAACGCAGGTGGGATATTGTTATACCGCCTGATTTTTTTGAGTCGTAGGCAAAATATGCCTGGCAGTATTTATCCGTTGTCTCACCTATTATCTTTATTGAATTTTTGTTTGCCCCTACCGTACCATCTGAGCCCAGTCCGTAGAATTTGGCTGAATACGTGGCTTCATCGGTTACGTTAATCTCCGGCAGCAGTGGTAATGAGGTATGCGTTACGTCATCATTGATACCGAGGGTGAAGTAATTTTTAGGTTTATCCTTTTTAAGATTTTCATAAACGCTGATGATCATGGCGGGTGTAGTATCTTTGGAAGAAAGACCGTACCTGCCTCCTACTATAAGGGGTCTGTCATCTTTCTCGTAGAACATCTCGCGCACGTCAAGGTACAATGGTTCGCCGTTGGCCCCTGGTTCCTTGGTACGGTCGAGTACAGATATTTTCTTCACTGTGTCCGGTAGTACATCAAAGAAATATTTACTTGAGAAAGGACGGTAGAGGTGTACTGTGATGAGTCCTACTTTCTCTCCCTTCTCAGACAGGTGATCTATTGTTTCCTTTATGGTTGAGGTAACGGAACCCATGGCTATAATGATATTCTCTGCATCGGGTGCACCGTAATAGGTGAAAGGCTTATATTCCCTTCCCGTGACAGCCGATAATTCCTTCATATAGTCCGCAACG
>JAWLFR010000002.1:17018-75664 GCA_041685495.1 Bacteroidales bacterium | reverse complement strand
TTTGCTGAAGGGCTTATATCCCTGAACATACGGTCTGCTTCCTTCCTGTCTTTTATTTCTGAGGGATCGGTTTCAGCCATTTTTTTCAGTATCAGCTCATGCATTCCGCCTGCTATTTCCTTCTCCGGACCGGACCTGAAGGGGGATATATCTATCACTACCAGGCCGGCAAGCATTTCCGGCCATTGCCTGGCAAAATATGCGGCGGTCTTGCCACCCATGCTGTGCCCGGCAAGGATGAATCTGTCAATGTCCAGCCTGCCTGCCAGCTCAAACAGGTCTTTGCTCATTGCTTCATAAGTGTGCACAGGGTCATGGGCTGAGCGCCCGTGATTCCTGAGGTCCGGCAGTATCACCCTGTAGCTTCCGGACAGCTTCCCGGCAATGGATATCCAGTTATCAGACGAGCCGTACAGGCCATGCAGAATAATAAGAGGATAGCCCTCACCATATTCCCTGTAATATAAATCCATAATCTCTTATCCTTGCCTTTTTCAGTATCGCAACAATCTGTTATACTTGTTTTTTCAGTCTTACAACAATCTCCACCCCCTGTATGTTTTCAGTCTCTTACAAGTAATCTTTTATACATGCCTATTGTATTTTGCAAACCATAATACAGTGCATCGGATATCAGTGCATGTCCTATGGATACCTCCTTCAGCCAGGGTATATTTTCAGAGAAATACTTAAGGTTTTCCAGGTTAAGATCGTGACCGGCATTAAGTTCCAGTCCCAGTTTCCTCGCTGCCACGGCCGCCTTAACGAAGGGGGCTATGGCCTTTTCAGGATCTTCCGGGTAGCCTGTGGCATAGGGTTCGGTATACAGCTCCAGCCTGTCACAGCCGGTATCTTTTGCAGCCTCTATTGTGCTTATATCTGTTTCAATAAAAATAGAGCTACGTATGCCCAGCTCCTTAAAAACAGCTATCACATCTTTCAGGAAGGACGCCTGCTTAATGGTGTCCCATCCTGCGTTTGATGTAATGGCATCAGGAGGGTCTGGTACCAGTGTTACCTGGTGAGGCTTTACCTCGCTCACCAGTTTGATGAAGCTGTCGGAAGGGTAGCCTTCAATATTGAATTCGGTTTTTATATCAGGCCTTATTGTCCGTACATCATTATATGTTATATGCCTCTCATCCGGGCGGGGATGTACCGTTATGCCTTCAGCCCCGTAGCTTTCACATTCTATTGCCGCCCTGTGTACATCAGGAATATCTCCCCCTCTTGCATTTCTTATAGTGGCAATTTTGTTGATATTTACACTTAATCTTGTCATGTTTGTAATTGTTTATGCAAATTTTGATATAAGAAATGAATTAAACAATAATAAATATTTTTTTCATTACTTTAGTTGTGTCCTTAATAATGAGAATGAGAAATAATTGAAATGCTGGCAAAAGAACTCATATCTGAAGAGGTACCTGAATTAAAAACCTCTGATACAGGCCAGAATGCCCTTAACTGGATGGAGGTATTCCGTATATCCCATCTGCCTATTGTCAATAATATGGAATTTCTTGGACTTATATCGGATGCTGATATTTATGACCAGAATGATCCTGAACAGGCCATAGGCAACCATAAACTGTCATTAATGAAACCCTTTGTCAGGGTTGACCAGCATATTTTTGATGTGATAAGCCTGGCGGCCAAACTTAAACTGACAGTAATACCTGTTCTTGATGACAAAAATCATTACAAGGGTGTCATACTGGTAAGCGGCCTGATAGAGAAGCTGGCAGAGATGTCATCACTCAAGGAGCCGGGAGGGATGATAGTCCTTGATATACTGCAGAATGATTATTCACTTTCGCAGATTGCACAGATCATTGAAAGCAATAATGCAAAAATACTTAACCTCTATATATCATCACATCCTGACTCTACCAGGATGGAGCTCACCATTAAGCTGAATACCGGTAACCTGATGCCTGTAATAAGGACATTTGAGCGTTATGAGTATGAGGTTACGGCCTGGCACGGGGATGATGATGATGATATGGATAACTTCTATTCTGACCGTTTTGACTCATTTATGCGTTACCTGGATATTTAAACCTGTTACCAATGCTCAATAAGATTGCTATTTTCGGATCTGATAACGGTAAGACAACAGCTGCCTGTATAGAGGATATCCTGTCGGTGCTGGACGGTCATGATATAGATATTATACTTCATGAAAACCTTTCAAAGACCGTTGGCGATAATTCTTTGAGCACGTTCAGGAACCTGTATAATGAAAATATCCGTCCGGACCTGGTGCTAAGTGTGGGAGGCGATGGAACCTTCCTTGAATCGGTGCTCCAGGTGCGTGATTCCGGCATACCCATTGCAGGCGTTAATGCTGGCCGTATGGGCTTCCTGGCAAATATACATGATGATATTGCAGGTTCACTGGAGAAAATAATCAGCAGTGAATATACCCTTATCAACCGCTATCTTATTGAGCTTGTAGAGCCTTTCGGAGCCATGGGTACCTCCAATGTAGCGCTTAATGATATTACAGTGCAGAAGGCAGACCTGAATATGATAATGGTTAAGGTGTATGTTGATGACCTGTACCTTAATACCTACTGGGCAGACGGTCTTATAATATCCACTGCTACAGGTTCAACAGCCTATAATATGAGTACGGGCGGACCTATATTATCGCCGTCAGATGAGAGTATTATTATTTCGCCCTTATCGCCACACACATTGAGTGTCAGGCCTATAGTTCTGCCCGGGTACAGCAGGCTGCGGCTTGTGGTTGAAGGAAGAAGCCCGGAGTATCTTGTTACCTGTGATTTCAGGTCAGTGCGCCTCCCCTTTTTCCGTGAGCTGATTATTACAAGGGCCGGATATACCATTAAAACGATTAATGTTGAGGGTCAGGACTTTTTCAGCACCCTGCGTAATAAATTGATGTGGGGGGCCGACCATAGAAATTGATTAGGATTGTTCTGTATGGATTATTATATTTGTATTTAATTATTTATTAGAAGGAAATTATGAAACGGGTTTTCCTGCTTCTCTTTGTGATTGTTTTTTTATCTCCGTTGGCGAGCGGACAGCTCTGGAAACTCCGCAGGTATGAGATTTTTGGCGGATTCGGCACCTCCCAGGTTTTTGGTGATATCGGGGGATACAGTCCGGGCGATAACCTTCTGGGTCTGAAAGATTTCACTATTGCCCAGAACCGCTTTAATATAAAGGGGGGTATGAGATACCGTGTTAAGGAAAATCTGGCTGTCAGTTTTAGTCTTAATTATGGGTACCTGCATGCAGCTGACACAAAAGGGAGCAATGTGGAAAGAGCTTACGAATCGTCCACATCACTGTTCGAGCCTATGCTTACGGCTGAATATTATTTTCTGAAGAACGATGCAGAGAGCAGCTACAGGTTTGTCAGAGGTGATGAGGTATTTCATTCATTTATTGCAAGGCTTGATGCCTTTGTGTATACCGGGATAGGGTCAGCCATCTATAAGGTTAAACCCAATGATAAGCTGGCGACAGTGATAGAGAAAGATTCCGGGGTGGCACTGGCCATACCAGTGGGCTTTGGCGTAAATTACCTTTTAAGCCCCAATACCCTGGTAGGTTTTGATCTTGGATTACGATATACAGGCTCTGATTATATTGATGGCTATACCTCGCAATATTCCAGTTCCAACGACGTTTATTACTTTATGACTTTCGTTTTAACAAAGAAACTGAAAACAACGGAAAAAGGATTACCGTCTTTTAGAAAGGAATATAAGGAATAAACATATAGATGAAGAGGTATATATTATTTGTATTATTACTGGTTTTTGTTATTCCCCTGAATGCCCAGAGAGATTCTGATTATGGTGTTTTCGGAGGGATATCATATTATATGGGTGACATTAATCCTGAAAAGTATTTCTATGCTCCCTCACCCTCCTTTGGTGTAATCTACCGCTATAACTTCCATCCCCGGCACTCCATCCGAACAAATGTTTTCTACGGGAAGATACGGGGAAATGACCTTGACTTTGATAATGACTACCAGCAATCAAGGGCTCAGTCGTTTGAATCATCCCTGCTTGAATGGGCGGTCCAGTTTGAATTCAACTTCCTGCCATATACCACCACGGGCAAATGGTGGGATTATACTCCTTATTTTGCCCTCGGGGGCGGATTATGTTTTTCAGATGTCGCATTTCAGAAATACACAGCTGTCATACCGGTATCGGTCGGTTTTAAGGTTAATATTTATAAAAACACAGGATTAGAGCTCGAATATGGGTTTCGTAAAACATTTTATGATAACTTTGACGGCTTAATTGACAATATTAACCCTGGTCATCATGCCTGGACTCATAATAATGACTGGTATATGTTTGCAGGAGTGACAGTTACATGGAAGATGTTCCATAATTTGCTTAGCTGCCCGGCATATGATGATTACGAGAGAAAAAGAAAAAAGTATTGAAAATGTCTTTAAAGGACAGTATAGATCTGAAACGTTTGCCACAACATGTTGCCATTATAATGGATGGTAACGGCAGATGGGCTGTTCAAAGGGGTAAGGACCGTATTTACGGGCATCAGAAAGGAGTTGATTCGGTCAGGGAAATAATTGAGTCGGCTGCCGAGTTGGGTATCAGGCATATAAGCCTTTACGCTTTTTCAACAGAAAACTGGAACAGGCCATGGGAAGAGGTGGAGGCCCTGATGGAGCTGATGGTTAATTCACTGAACAGTGAAACAAAAAAACTGGTGGATAATAATATCATATTGAAAGTGATAGGTGATATTGACAGGCTGTCGGCCGGTGTAAGAAAAAGCCTTGATGAAACCCTGGAAAAGACCTCAAGCTGTACAGGAATGACCCTTATTGTCGCCCTCAGTTACAGCTCAAGGTGGGAAATGGTTAAGGCCGTTAGGGATATAGCGTATAAAATAAAAGAAGGCAGGATTGACCCGGCTAATATTGACGATAAGATTTTTGAGGATTTTCTGACAACAAAAGGCATTCCCGATCCCGAACTGCTTATAAGGACAAGCGGGGAAATACGAATAAGTAATTTCCTTCTCTGGCAGATTGCTTACAGTGAATTATATTTCACCGAAACACTTTGGCCTGATTTTGGTAAAGAGGAATTATATAAGGCCCTGGTAGAGTATCAGAAAAGAGAAAGAAGATTTGGAAAAACAAGTGAACAGGTGCATGAAAATGAAAATTAATATGTTGAAACGATTTTTGATATTACTGGCTGCAGGCATTCTATTTCTGAACACAGTTGATATAAAGGCTCAGGAAGGTATACGCATAGTGGACTATACCGATCCGGTAGAATATGTGGTGGGTGATATTAAGGTTACAGGAGTTAAGTATCTGGATACCAATGCTATTGTTGGACTTTCAGGTATTAGGAAATATTCAAGGATACTTGTGCCGGGCGATGCAATAACACAGGCAGTGGAGAAACTGTGGAAGCAGGGCCTCTTTTCAGATGTTAAAATAAAGGCAACGGATACACGGTCGGATACAATATTCCTGGAGATACAGCTGGCTGAAAGGGCAAGAATATCATCTGTTGAGTACCATGGTCTGAAGAAGAACGAAATACAGAATATAACTGACAAGATAAGTCTGGTAAGCGGAAGTCAGCTCACTGATCATGTTCTTTCAAACACGCGTTCAATCATACGTGATCATTTCGTGGAGAAAGGGTTTCTGAACACAGAGGTACGGATGGTACAGAAAGCAGATCCTGAAAGCCCCAATAATATCATTCTCAATATCCATGTTGATAAGAATGAGAGGGTCAAGATAAGTGATATAGTGTTTGAAGGTAATGAGACCTTTGATGATAAGAGGCTGCGCAGGGTAATGAAGAATACCAAGAAAAAGAACCTTAATATCTTCAAGGCATCCAAATATGTTGATGATATGTTCGAGGAGGATAAACAGAGCCTGGTTGACTTCTATAATGAGAACGGTTTTCGTGATTTCAGAATAGTAAAAGATACCATCATGCAGGAGTCAGAGGACAGGGTTCTGATGGCTATAATGGTGGATGAAGGCGAGCAGTACCGCTTCGGTGATATTGAATGGGTTGGCAACAGTGTCTATCCCCAGGGCCTGCTGGATGAAGTGCTTAATATCAACGAGGGGGATGTGTATAACCGTAACCTGCTGGAGGAAAGGCTGAGCTATGATGAGGATGCAGTATCCTCACTCTACCTCAATAACGGTTACCTGTTCTCAAACCTTATACCTGTTGAGACAGATATAAGCAATGACTCCATTGACATTGAGGTACGCATACAGGAGGGTGAGCAGGCCACACTCAACAAGGTTATCATAAAAGGTAATACACGAACCAATGAACATGTTGTCAGAAGAGAGCTGTATACTCTGCCCGGCGACCTGTTCAGTAAAGATGCCATTATGCGTTCGGCCAGGCAGGTGGCTGTGCTGGGTCATTTTGACCCCGAAAAGATTAACCCCCAGCCATTGATGAACCCGGGTGAAGGAACTGTGGACCTCGAATATGCCCTTGAAGAAACGGCCAATGACCAGTTTGAGATATCAGGCGGCTGGGGTGCCGGTATGCTGGTGGGCACCGTAGGTGTGAGGTTCAATAATTTTGCCATCAAGAACTTTTTCAAGCCCGAGCACTGGAGACCGTATCCCAGCGGCGACGGACAGTCGCTGAGCATAAGGGCGCAGTCTAATGGCCGGATATACCAGTCTTATAATATATCCTTCGTTGAACCATGGCTGGGAGGAAAAAAGCCAAATACTTTCAATGTGTCGGCACACCGCTCCCTTATGACCAACGGCAGCAGGATAGGCGAGGAAAGCAGGCAGTCCATGATAATTGACGGAGTCACTGTAGGCCTGGGTAAAAGGCTGGAACGCCCTGATAATTATTTCAGCCTTTATTCCGAACTGAGCTACCAGCGGTATAATATGAATAATTACAGCCAGTTTTCCTTTCTCTTCCGTAACGGTGTGTCTAACCTTATGTCGGTTACCACGCGGCTGACACGCTTCTCCAGCGGACCCAACCAGATATATCCGAGAAGAGGATCCACCTTTAACCTTTCCCTGCAGCTTACACCTCCCTACTCACTGCTGTCAGGAAAAGACTACAGCAATGCAACACAACAGGAAAAATATAAATGGATAGAGTTCCATAAATGGTCATTCAAGGGTGAATATTATTATGAGGTATTTGATAAGTTTGTACTGGCACCCAGGTTTGCCTTTGGTTACCTGGGTCATTATAACAATGATATAGGTCCTTCACCATTTGAGAATTTTTACCTGGGAGGAGACGGTATGACAGGCTATAGCTTTTACGGACGCGATGTAATAGCGCTGCGGGGATATGAAAACGGTTCACTTACACCCAACGTTGTCAGTAATGGCAACTCAGTTCCATCGGGTAATGTATATACAAAGCTTACCTTTGAAATGAGGTACCCCATCACTCTTAACCCGCAGGCAACAATATACGGCCTTGTCTTCATGGAAGCAGGTAAGGCCTGGTATGAACTGAAAGAATTTAACCCTTTCGATGTGCACCGGTCAGCCGGGGTGGGCTTACGCGCCAACCTTCCAATGTTCGGTCTGCTGGGTATCGACTGGGCTTATGGTTTTGACCCCGTATCCGGAAAGGATGTACATGGTCATCAGTTCCATTTTGTAATGGGACAGCAATTTTAGAAATTAAAAATTATCAGTTATGAGAAAAATAACACTATTATTCACGGCTTTGATATTTCTGGCGGGCACAGCCACAGCACAGAAATATGCTTTTGTAGATACCGAATATATCCTTAATAATATCCCCAGCTATGCGGCAGCCCAGGAAAGACTGGATGAGCTGTCAGAGGGATGGGAAAAGGAGATAAACGATGCCTATGAGATGGTGGAGCAGATGTATAAGGATTACCAGAATGAAGTGGTGCTGCTGTCGCGCGAAGAAAAGACCAGTCGCGAAGAGGAGATCATAAATAAAGAGCAGGAAGCAAAGGAGCTCCAGACCAGGTATTTTGGTGTGGAGGGCGAACTGTATAAGAAGAGGCAGGAACTGGTGCAGCCAATACAGGACGAGATATATAATGCTGTAAAAGAAATAGCTGCCAGTGGTAATTATGCAGTGATATTTGATACCTCTGCAGGTATGAATATGCTGTATACAGACCCGAGGTATGATCTTAGTGATGAAGTGCTTGAAAAGTTAGGTTATAATAATTAATTAATTACATTTGCAATGTTAAATATAAAAATGACAACGATGAAGAAACTAATTGGATTGCTGGCAATGATAATGATTTTATCATTCAGCCAGAATGCAACAGCGCAAGACTATAAATTCGGACATATAAACTCTGATGAGCTATTCTCACAAATGCCCGAAAGGGACACTATAGTGGACCAGATGCAGGCCCTGCAGACCGAATTGCAGAATACACTGGAAGCAATGCAGGTCGAATATAATAATAAGCTCAATGATTATACTGAGAATGTTGAAAACCTTTCGGATATAGTACGCCAGACCAAGGAGGAAGAGCTGATGGGACTTCAGGAGAGGATAAACAACTTTTCGCAGAATGCCGATCAGCAGCTGCAGCAGCAGCAGCAGCAGCTGATGCAACCCATAATTGAAAGAGCAGAAAAGGCAATAGCCAGTGTGGCCCGGGAGAATGGTTTCACATATATTTTCGATCTTTCACGCGGACCGATAATCTATTTTGATGAAGAGAAAAGTGAGAATATACTTGAAAAGGTGAAAATTAAGCTGGGTATACAGTAAAAATTAATGATATAATGCGGATGACCATCCCCTGCGGATGGTCATTTTTTCGTTATGAATAAAGTGAATAAACCTGCTAATAATAATCCTGTCGGAATATTTGACTCCGGTGTGGGCGGACTTACGGTGGCACATGCCATAAAACAGATACTTCCCGGTGAGGAGCTGGTGTATTTCGGCGATACGGCCCACCTGCCATATGGTGATAAGTCAGAGGGTGCCATTATTAATTACAGCCGTAAGATAACGGAATTCCTGATAGGGCACGGGGCCAAGATTATCCTTGTAGCCTGTAACTCGGCTTCTGCTTCAGCCTATTCGGTGCTACGGGAGGAGTATGGAGACAAGGTGCTGATACTGGATGTTATCGGACCGGTTATAGACTATATTGCATCAAAAGAATATTCAAGGGTAGGTGTTATCGGAACAAAAAGAACTATCAGTTCAGGCACCTATGAGTCAGAATTTAAAGACAAAATGCCGGGTACAGAGGTGATGTCGCTCGCTACCCCGCTGCTGGTGCCAATGATAGAAGAAGGCTTTATCTTTGATGATATATCAAATGCCATAATCCGTACTTACCTCTCTGACAGGAGGCTTTCCGGATTAGAAGCACTGGTGCTGGGATGCACACATTACCCGCTTATACGAAACCAGATCAGTAAGTTCTATGATTTCGATATTGAGGTTGTTGACTCAGCCCGTGTGGTGGCCCTGGAGCTAAGAAGAATGCTTGAAGATAATAAGCTGCTTAATACGGGAACTGCAAAACCAGCAGATAAATTCTATGTGTCTGACTACACAGAATACTTCGGCAAGATAGCCCGTATGTTTTTCGAGAAAGATGTTTCCCTGGAGGTAAAAGACCTGTGGATATAGAATATTACTGGATAATCAATATTTATCACCTGATTTCGTTATCCTGAAAAACATGACCAAAATCATGTTCAAAAAAGTGTTTTTTTTGAATTTTCACAAATGAATTTGCTTAATTTTGCATTAGTAATCAGGGCAATTTTTTAAGCATCGAAACCATAAAAAAAGAATACTTACAATTTTTCAATGCATATGGCTAATTTATAATATTCGTATGCATTTATTTTTACGAATTTGTTCTTGCATTTAGTATAATAAATATGTTGATTGTATCTTTGATTTAAATCTATTTCTATAAAAAAAAATTATGAGTAAGAGTGAGCGAGTCATCGAACGGGAAGAAGTAGTAATACGTTTCTCGGGAGATTCAGGTGACGGTATGCAGCTTACCGGAACATTATTTTCCAATACTTCAGCACTTTTTGGTAATGACCTTTCTACCTTCCCGGATTATCCTGCAGAGATCCGGGCACCCCAGGGTACGGTTGGAGGGGTATCAGGATTCCAGGTTCACGTGGGGCACTCCGAGGTGTTTACCCCCGGTGATTATGCCGATGTACTGGTTGCAATGAATCCGGCAGCAGTTAAGGCAAATGCGAAATTTACCCGTAAGGGCGGTACAATTATTATAGATGAAGATAATTTTACCGATAAAAACATCAAAAAGGCAGGGTATGAGAGCGATCCCAGGACAGGAGACGAGCTGAGCGAGTACAATGTTATCTCCGCGCCCATAAGCACTATGGTTAAGGAAATACTGAAAGATTATGGTCTTGATCCCAAGACGGTGCTGCGTACAAAGAATATGTTTGCCCTGGGAATGGTGTACTGGCTGTTTGGCCGCGACCTGGAGTATACCGAAGAGTATTTCAAGGGTAAGTTCAGTAAGAGACCCAAGATCATAGAAGCTAACAGTGCCGTTCTAAGGGCAGGTTATCATTACGGTGAGACAATTGAAGCTATGAGCCCTGTTTATAAGGTCAGTCCCGCCGATATTGAGAAGGGACTGTACCGTACCATTGACGGTAACACCGCTACCTCGTGGGGACTGCTGGCTGCAGCCGAGAAGGCCGGGCTGGAACTTTTTATCGGCTCATATCCCATTACCCCGGCTACGGGAATACTGGAGACTCTTGCGGCGCGCAAGGACCTGGGCGTAAAAAGCTTCCAGGCAGAGGACGAGATAGCAGGTATATGTACTGCCATAGGAGCCAGCTTTGCAGGTGATCTGGCAGTGACATCCACATCCGGACCCGGACTGGCACTTAAATCCGAGGCCCTGGGCCTGGCTGTTATGACCGAGCTGCCTCTTGTGCTTGTTAATGTACAGAGGGGAGGGCCATCAACCGGTCTGCCGACAAAGACAGAACAGGCTGATCTCCTCCAGGCACTCTATGGCAGAAACGGCGAATGTCCCGTCGTAGTGATAGCTGCAAGTACGCCGTCCAACTGTTTCCATTATGCCTTTGAAGCAGCAAGGATAGCACTTGAACATATGGTGCCGGTAGTACTGTTGACAGACGGTTTTCTCGCCAACGGCTCGGAGCCATGGCGGATACCTTCCATGAGCTCACTGCCCGCTATAAACCCGCCGCTGGTGAAAGAGGGTAATGATGAATATCTTCCATATGAAAGGGATGAAAAAACACTGGCAAGGAAATGGGCAGTACCCGGTACCGCAGGAAGGGAGCACAGGATTGGCGGACTGGAAAAAACAGTAAAGGGCACTGTGTCGTACATACCTGAAAATCATGAGCATATGGTAAAGATGAGGGCTGGTAAAGTGGCCGCTGTGGTCAGTAAGGTGCCTCCTCTTGAGACCTATGGTGACATTGAGGGCGACCTTCTGCTTATAGGCTGGGGAGGCACATACGGCCACCTGCTGACAGCGGTGCGTGAACTGCGCAAAAAAGGAAAGAAGGTGAGCCTGGCTCATTTTAACTATATCAATCCGCTGCCGGAGAATACAGCTCATATATTTTCGAAATTTGATAAGCTGGTGGTGGCCGAATTAAATGCCGGGCAGTTTGTTAAATACCTGAAGATGGAGTTCGAAGATTTTAAGTTTAAACAGATAAATAAGATACAGGGATTGCCTTTTACATGTAAAGAGATAGAAGAACAATGCATAAAGATCCTGGAGGAATAAGTTATGACTGAAAATAAATTTGATTATAATCCAAAAGATTTTAAGAGTGACCAGGAGGTAAGATGGTGCCCCGGATGTGGCGACCATGCCATACTGAGTTCTATTACCAGGGCTATGGCCGATCTGGATATACCAAAAGAGAAATTTGCTTTTATATCCGGTATAGGCTGCTCTTCCAGGTTCCCTTATTATATCAGCACTTACGGCTTTCATGGTATTCACGGGCGTGCCCCTGCCATAGCCTCGGGGGTGAAAGTAGCCAATCCGGACCTGAGTGTATGGCAGATTACAGGTGATGGTGATGCCATGGCTATCGGCGGCAACCATTTTATTCATACCATAAGGCGTAATCTGGATATTAATATCATACTCTTTAATAATGAGATATATGGCCTGACAAAAGGCCAGTATTCTCCTACTTCACAGAAGGGAGCACAGACAAAAACATCACCATACGGCACCGTGGAAGAACCATTCTCGCCGGGTGAACTGGTGATAGGCTCGAAAGGAAAGTTCTTTGCCCGTACCATTGATACAAATGTTAAACTGTCGACAGAGATATACAAACAGGCAGCCCTCTTTGAGGGTACATCTGTTGTTGAGGTGCTGCAGAACTGTGTTATCTTTAATGATGGCGTGCATAAGGAGTTGAGCGATCGCCAGACAAGGGAAGATACAACAATCGTACTCAGGCAGGGCGAACCTATGATATTCGGGAAGGATAATGACAAGGGACTTATGCTGGAGGGTCTGAAGCTGAAAGTTGTTAAGCTAGGTAATGGTATCAGCGAGAAAGACCTGCTGGTACATGATGCTGAAGATAATACACCCGGTCTGCATACCATGCTGGCCAATATGAAGTACCCCTCTTATCCTGTTGCACTGGGCATTATACGCAGTGTGGCAGCCCCTACATACGATATGGCGGTAAAAGGACAGATTAAGAAGGTGCAGGAAGATGCTAAGATTAAGAATGTGGATGACCTGCTCAGGTCAGGATCCACATGGGAGTCGAAATAGTTTGTTTATTGGAACCGAAAACAAATAAGTGTATTTATCATCAAAAGGAGGCTGCCTCATAAGAAATATTGGGGCGGTTTCTTTTTGTGTCAATTATAATTAACAGGTGTTCTTCGGAACACCTTTTTTTTTACTCGATAAAAAGGTATATTTAAGTGATTCTAAAAACTCTTGCCCTTATATGGATAAGACCCAGGAAAACGGATTTAATAAACTCTTGCAGGATCAGCAGGAAAGGCTGAAAGAACTGGCATGTATTAACCGTACAACAGCCATAATAAAAGAAGGAAAGTCCATTGATGAGACACTGCAGAAGATAGTCCACACCTTACCGCCGGCATGGCAGTATCCGCAGTTCACCGTGGCAAGGATAACATATGGCAATAAGGTTTTTACCACATCTGATTTCGAGGAGACAAGCTGGGTGCTTAAAAGGCAGTTTACAACCATCAATAATACCAGGGGGTCAATAGAGGTTTTTTATACCAGTGAATTTGAACATGATGATACGGGGCCTTTCCTGCCGGAGGAAAAAGACCTTATTGAAAACCTGGCGAGCCTGATAACAGGTTTTATAAACAGCATCCTTGCCAGGGACATGATGGATATTACCGAAACGGCTACTTTCGAAGATGAGATAGAGCCCGGTACATCATCCAGGCAACTGCTGCAGCGCTTCCTTGAAAGACATAATGCTGAGAGGGATATCTTCCATGATCTTATGCCCTTTAAGGTTAAGGAGATATTACTGGTGGCCAACCTGTATGATGCCTATTCAATAGAGGGCGAAGGACGGTTCTCGGAATATATCTTCGGTGAATACCACCAGCTTAACCTTACCTCCATGCCCAGGGTGACGGGTGTATCCGGACTGGATGAAGCAATGAACAGGCTCAGATCAAAGCATTTTGATCTTATCATTGTTATGGTGGGGGTGGAGAAAGAAAATCCCATGAAGCTATGCCTGAGGATAAATCAGAAGTACCCGTATATACCTACCTTTCTGCTTCTTAACAGTACGGGTGATGTTGAGTTTGTAAAGGAGAAGAGAGAAAAAGGCTTCCCTTTTGATGACTATTTTGTATGGACAGGTGAGTCAAGGGTTTTCTTTGCCATGGTAAAGCTGCTTGAAGACAGGGTTAATGTAGAAAATGATACCAGGAAAGGTGTAACCCGCGTTATCCTGCTTGTTGAAGACTCTGCCGAGTATTACTCCAGTTACCTGCCTACCCTTTATACACTGGTGATGGAGCAAACAAAGCACCTGATAGAGGATGTCAGCTCTGACGAGCTCTATAAGGTCCTTAAAATGAGGGCAAGGCCCAAGATACTGCTGGCAACAACCTACGAAGAGGCCATAACGGTGTATGAGAAGTATAAGGATAATATGCTGTGTGTGATTTCAGATATGAGGTTCCCGAAAAACAATAAACCATATGATAAAGCCGGTTATGAACTTATCCAGTATGTGAAAAGTGAGCTGCCCAACCTGCCTACAGTACTGCAGTCATCTGATCCTGAGAACTCAAAATATGCCCATTCACTCAAGTCAAACTTTATTAATAAAAATTCACAGAGCCTGCTGCAGGATCTTAAATCATTTATTAACTATTACCTTGGATTCGGTCATTTCGTATACCGTGATAATATGGGAAGGCAGATAGCTGTGGCCAAATCAATGAATGAATTTGAGCAATACCTTAAGACAATACCGGAGGATTCACTGGTCTATCATGCAATGAAAAATCACTTCTCGCTATGGCTTATGGCCCGTGGTGAAGTTAAGATTGCCAAGATTATCAACCCCATGAAGATAAGTGATTTCAATGATATGTCAGAGCTAAGGAGCTTCCTGCTTGATCTTATTTCTAAAAGAAGGCGCGAGCTGGACAAGGGCAAGGTTGTTAATTATGTGGATTCGGCAGCTATAGATGAAACAAATGTGGTGAGCCTTGCCAGTGGTTCGCTGGGAGGCAAGGGCAGGGGACTGGCCTTTATCAACACTCTGATATACGGCTTTGAGCTGGGTAAACTGACACCTGGTATCAATATAAAAAGTCCTGTTACAATAATTATCGGCACCGATGAGTTTGACCTTTTTATCGAGACAAACAAGCTTGGCGAGATAATAAAGAAAGAGAAAGACTATGAGAAGCTAAAGAGGAAATTCCTGTCCAGCAACCTGTCATATAACCTTGAGAAAAAGCTGCGCTCTTTCCTTAAGCTGATGGACAGGCCCATAGCCGTACGCTCCTCAAGCCTCTTTGAAGATTCCATGAGCCAGCCTTTTTCGGGTGTATTCGGAACATTCCTGCTGCCTAATAACCACTCTGACTTTGATGTGAGACTGAAGATAGTAATGGATGCTATTAAGCTGGTCTTTGCTTCAATATATTCAAAGAGTGCCCGCACATATTTTGAGGCTATTAATTATATGATTGAACAGGAGAAGATGGCAATAGTGCTGCAGGAGGTGGTCGGTAACAGGTTCGAGGACGCCTTCTATCCCCATATAAGCGGCACCGCCCAGTCATATAATTTTTACCCTGTTGCCCATATGAAGCCTGAAGAGGGCTTTGTCGTGGCGGCAGTGGGACTGGGACAGTATGTTGTGGAAGGGGAGAAAGCCTTCAGGTTCTCTCCTGCTTATCCTGACCTCGAGATAGTCTCACAGAAGGATCTTTCAAAAAACACCCAGGTATATTTTTATGCGGTGGATATGAAGAAGGAGAATGTAAACCTGCTTGAAGGAGAAAATGCCGGCCTGGTAAAACTGGAGATAGCAGATGCGGAGAGACATGGAACGCTCAAGCACTGTGCTTCAGTTTATAATCCTGATAACGACACTATTGAGTCCGGCCTGGACAGCTATGGCCCCAGGGTTATTAATTTTGCCAATATATTGAGGTATAATTATATACCGCTGGCAGAAACAATAGCGACGGTGCTTGATGTGGTGAAGGAAGCCTTCGGCACACCGGTGGAGATAGAGTATGCCGTTGACCTGAAGCGTGACAAAAACGGAATGGCCAGTTTTTACCTGCTGCAGGTGAAGCCACTGGTTGGCAGCGGGGCAGGTTATAATATTAATCTGGAAAAGATTGACAGGGAGAAATGCCTGCTTTTATCCGAGACAAGCATGGGTAACGGCAAGATAGATAATATTTATGATGTTATTTATATTGATCCCGGTAAATTCGATAATACACAGACTGAGGAAATGGCAAGAGAGATAGACAGCATAAACGATAAAATGCTGGCAAAGAAGAAAAAATATATACTGATTGGACCAGGCAGGTGGGGCACCCGCGACAGGTTTATTGGCATACCTGTGGTATGGCCCCAGATATCACAGGCCGGGGTCATTGTGGAGGTCAGCCTCCCGGACTTCCCCCTGGATGCTTCACTGGGATCTCATTTTTTCCATAATGTAACATCAATGAATGTGGGATACCTGTCTGTAGACCATGCATCACGTGACGGGTTTATCGACTGGGACAGGCTTAACAGGCAGAAGCCTGTCAGCAGCGGGCGCTTCTTTAAACACATCGAATTTGAGTCGCCCCTGGTGGTCAGGATGGACGGCAGGAAACGTGTATCCGTAATAGAATGTACAGAATGTAAATAATTATGGCAATAGTAGAAGGAATAATGGAATTGCAGAAGTATGACTTCAGTGATACTTCTTTTAACCTTTTAATGCAAAAACGCATACATAAGGTTCTGCTTATATGCAGTAATTACGATAACTATATGCTTGAAGAGGATGGCCGTATAGATGAGCAGATATTCAATGAATACGTATCGCTCAACCTCAGGTATCCTCCCTCTTTTATACAGACAGACAGTGAGGATGAGGCAATGCAGATACTTCAGGAAGAGCAGATAGACCTTGTTATATCAATGCTTAATTTCAGGGAAAAGGATGTTTTTGCCATAGCCCGTAAGATAAAGGAGAAATATGAATCCATACCTATTGTGGCCCTTACCTACTTCTCGCGCGAGGTGTCGCTGAGGCTGCAAAAAGAAGATGTCAGTGCCGTCGATTATATATTCTGCTGGCTGGGCGAAGCCAGCCTGCTGCTGGCTGTCATCAAGCTGCTGGAGGACAGGATGAATGCCGAGTATGATATAGATGTGGTAGGCGTACAGGCTATTATACTGGTGGAAGATTCAATACGCTATGTGTCTTCCTACCTGCCCAACCTGTACAAGATTATTCTTAAGCAGTCAAGGGATTTTCAGCAGGAGGCACTTAACCCGCACCAGAAGATGCTTAAGATGAGAGGCAGGCCTAAAATACTGCTGGCCACCAATTTTGAGGATGCCATGGCACTATATGAAAAGTATAAATATAATGTTCTGGGAGTGATATCTGATATCTCCTATAAAAAAGACGGTGTACTTAAAACAGATGCAGGCATTGACCTGTGCAGGATAATAAAGAAAGACGACAGCAATATGCCATTGCTCCTGCAGTCGTCGGATGCTGAGTCTAAAAAGATAGCCGATGAACTGGAGGTGGGCTTCCTGAATAAATATTCACAGAACCTGTCCATTGAGCTGAGGAACTTTATTATACAAAACCTTGCTTTTGGGCCCTTTATATTCAGGAATCCCGATACCATGGAGTCCATAGGTATTGCTACCGACCTGCATAGTTTCCAGAATAAACTGCTGACACTGCCTGATAAATCACTAATTTACCATGCTGAGCGTAACCATTTCTCAAAGTGGCTCAATGCAAGGGCATTGTTTCCCGTGGCACAGCTTTTTAAGTTTATCCGGATGGACGACTTTGAGTCAATGGAAGATATGAGAAGGTTCATATATGTGGCAATATCCAGTTTCAGACTTGGCAAGGGCAGGGGGGTGATAGCCAAATTTGACCGTAATACCTTTGACCAGTACCAGATATTCAGCAGGATAGGTGAAGGGTCAATAGGGGGAAAGGCCCGGGGATTGGCATTTATTAACAGCATAATAAAAAAACATAAGCTGTTTCATAAGTATCCCGGACTGCTGATAACCATACCCCGCACCGTAGTGCTGAGTACCGATGTGTTCGATGAGTACATGGAAAGGAATAACCTTTACCAGGTGGGAATAAGCGACCTGCCGGATGATGAGATACTGAAAAAGTTTGTGGAGGCCGAACTGCCGGGCTGGGTGTACCAGGATCTTTATGCCTTCCTGGCGGTATCCAATCAGGTGCCGATAGCAGTGCGCTCATCAAGCAAACTGGAAGACAGTCATTACCAGCCTTTTGCAGGTATATATTCCACCTATATGATACCACGTGTGGCTGATAACACTGTGATGGTAAAAATGCTGTCTGATGCAATAAAAGAGGTATATGCTTCTGTTTTTTACAAGGGCAGTAAGGCTTATATGACCGCCACAGCCAATGTGATAGATGAGGAAAAAATGGGGATCATATTGCAGGAAGTGTGCGGCAATAAGCATGGCGACATTTATTATCCTACCTTATCGGGTGTGGCACGTTCAATTAATTTCTACCCCATAGGTTCCGAAAAAGCTGAAGACGGCATTGCAAATATTGCAATGGGACTGGGTAAGCTGATAGTTGACGGGGGCGTATCATTGCGTTTCTCGCCTAAATATCCCGGTAAGATATTACAGCTCAGCAGCCCTGCATCTGCACTGAAGGAGACACAAAAAGTATATTACGCCCTCGACCTTGACACAGACAGCTTTGTTCCGAGTGTTGATGACGGGGTAAATATCAAGAAGCTTAAAATAAATGATGAGGTAAGTGAAAGTACTTTAAAAAAGGTGGCGTCAACATACGACCTGCATAATAATGTCATAAGGCCGGGTATACTACATAAAGGTAAGCGTATAATAACATTTGACAATATACTCAAACACAGCTCTTTTCCCCTGGCTGAGGTGCTGCAATTCCTGCTGGAGCTTGGACAGAAAGAGATGGGCAACCCTATAGAGATCGAGTTTGCGGCTAACCTTGAGACAGAAGCCCGTCTGCCTAATATCTTTAATTTTCTGCAGATAAGACCTATTGTGGAAGGCGACCAGACGCAGAAAATAAATATCACAGATGTTAAAAAGGAGGATACAATTATTATGTCTGATTCAGCCCTTGGGAACGGGGTTATAAGGGGTATTTATGACCTTATATATGTTAAGCCGGAGTCATTCAGGGCCAGCAATAATGAAAAGATAGCGGTGCTGCTTGAAAAGCTCAATAATGATTTTGTAAAGAGTCTGAAGAATTATGTACTGGTGGGTCCCGGCCGCTGGGGTTCAACAGACCCCTGGTTAGGCATACCCATCAAATGGCCGCAGATATCACAGGCAAGGGTTATAGTTGAATCAGGACTTCCTGATTACCGGATAGATCCCAGCCAGGGTACACACTTCTTTCAGAATATCACCTCCTTCAGGGTAGGGTATTTTACTATTAACCCCTTTATTAATGAGGGTTATTATGATGTTGACTTCCTGAATAATACAGAGCATGTATACCAGGATGAATATATACGTCATGTAAGGTTCAGCAAGCCACTGGGTATAATGATAGATGGCCGCATACAGAAAGGTGTTATCATCAAGCCAGGTAAAGGAGAGGCAGAGGATGGAGAAGCTGAAGCGGAAGGAGAAGGATATATTACCTAGACAAGGCTGTTTGCTGATTCAAGCTCAACCTTCCTGTCTGCTTTCTTTATCAGTCCCTGCAGTACATTGCCGGGACCCACTTCTGTAAAATGATCAGCCCCGTCTTTAATCATGTTCAGCACCGACTGTGTCCATAATACCGGTGAAGTGAGCTGGGCAATAAGGTTGGCTTTTATATCTATGGGATCATCCACAGCTCTGGCCGATACATTCTGGTATACAGGGCATATGGGTTTGGCAAACTCTGTCTCGTTAATAGCCTGTTCCAGCTCCATCCTGGCAGGCTCCATCAGCGGCGAATGGAAGGCCCCACCCACGGCCAGCTTAACGGCCCTGCGGGCACCCTTCTCTTTCAGTATTTCAATAGCCCTGTCAATGCCACTGTCAGTGCCTGAAATAACTACCTGTCCCGGACTGTTATAATTGGCCGGAACAACAATATCATCAATCATCTCACATGTTTTTTCCACTATGGCATCATCCAGTCCTATTATGGCTGCCATGGATGATGGCCTTGCTTCGCAGGCTTTCTGCATGGCAAGCGCTCTCTTGAATACAAGCTCCAGTCCGTCTTCAAAAGACAGCGAGCGGTTTGCAACAAGGGCTGAAAACTCACCCAGCGAATGGCCTGCAACCATATCCGGGGCAAAGCCACTGCCCAGGGCCTCGGCCAGTATTGTTGAATGAAGGAATATGGCAGGTTGTGTTACCTTTGTCTGCTTAAGATCATCATCAGTACCATCGAAAAGTATATCAGTTATCCTGAAACCAAGTATCTCATTTCCCTTCTCAAACATCTCCCTGCATATATCTTTAGACTCATACAGGTCTTTTCCCATACCACTGAACTGTGCTCCCTGTCCGGGGAATACAAATGCCTTCATACTAATGTAAATTTTGTCCTATTAAATGAATAAATTCCTCACGTGTCTGTATATGTTCAAGGAAGCAGCCGGTGAAAGCAGAGGTTGTTGTAACCGAATGCTGCTTTTGTACACCTCTTATCTGCATACACATATGCTGCGCTTCAATGACAACGGCCACACCCAGCGGGTTCAGTGTTTCCTGTATGCAGTCCCTTATCTCAGTGGTCAGCCTTTCCTGCACCTGCAGACGCCGTGCATAAGCTTCGGTAACCCTTGCAAGCTTGCTAAGACCGGTGATATATTTATCCGGTATATATGCCACATGAGCCTTGCCAAAAAAAGGGAGCATATGATGCTCACAGAGGGAAAACATTTCTATATCCTTAACTATTACCATCTGACGGTAATCCTCCCTGAACATGGCGCTTTTTAATATCTCATGCGGGTCATGATTATAACCCTGGGTTAAAAACTGCATGGCCTTGGCTACCCTTTTGGGAGTATCCCTCAGTCCCTCTCTCTGCGTGTCTTCTCCTATGTTTTCAAGTATACCGCGGTACAGCTCCGCCATATCCGCTGTCTTCTTATCGTCCCATTTTTCCACTTTGGTATAACCACCATCATCATGAAAACCCGAGCCGTTATTAATTATCTCCATTATTTAAATTTTTATCCGTAATATTCTATGAAATTATTTTCTGTCTCCGTAATCTTTATACAGTGAAGTTCCACTCCTTCTTCCTTTATCCGTGGCTCAAGAACCTCCCATATGGCTATTGCAATATTCTCGGTTGATGCAAGCCTGCCCTTCATGAACGCCACCTGGGTGTTGATATTCTTGTGGTCAAGAGGTTCAATAACATATTCGTGGATTATCTTTTTGAGATCTTTAAGGTTCATCACATATCCCAGCTCCCTGTTAATCTCTCCCTTAATGGTAACATACAGCTCGTAATTATGCCCGTGCCACTCCGGGTTTGAACACTGTCCATACAGCTCGGTGTTCTTTTCATCGCTGAACTCAGTTCTGAACATCCTGTGTGCGGCACTGAACCTTTCCCTTCTGGTAAGATAAACCATGATACAACACATTTTTGTTTGCCTCAAATTTTACCTTTTTTATCCGGAAAAACAATATCTTTATTCATTACTTGTGAATTAATTATGGCGGATGAGCAATATTGTATTGATAACTGCAGCAACGGAAAAGGAAATGGAATGCCTTGGCATAGTGGCCGGTGGCACTGGTTCAACACCGGGATTAACCGAAGGTGTGGAAAAGCTTATAACAGGGGTGGGGCCGGTGTCAACAAGCTATGCCATAATGAATTACCTGATGCGAAACAACACTCCCCGCCTGCTTGTTAATATAGGTATAGCAGGCAGCTATCGGAATTATTATCCGCCCGGAACCGTCCTTCTGCCGGCAGAAGACCGTTTTGCCGACCTGGGTGTGGCTGACGGTGACAGGTTTATACCGCTGCACCTGGCAGGTATTGAAGGTATTGATGATAAGTTTACCCCTTCAGGACCCTATTGCCCGGGAAAGGATATAATAGATATGATGCCTGATGATATGCCGCGGGTAAAAGCTGTGACGGTGAGTACTGC
Source organism: Bacteroidales bacterium (assembly GCA_041685495.1). Taxonomy (GTDB): domain Bacteria; phylum Bacteroidota; class Bacteroidia; order Bacteroidales; family VadinHA17; genus UBA9300. The sequence goes on along the minus strand of JAWLFR010000002.1, from coordinate 53,699 downwards.
AACAGGGTCAGCTGAGAAACGTGATGAGCTGTTATCGGTCTTTGACGCTGATATTGAAACTATGGAAGGCGCAGCTGTATATTATGTTTGCAGTAATGAGGGCATACCCTTTGCAGGCATAAGGTCTGTATCAAACATGGTAGGGCCCAGGGACAGGTCTGAATGGGATATACCCCTGGCCCTGGAGGAGCTGGGAAAGGCTGCCGGACGTATCCTGGCACAGGTAATTTGATGCCGGGAAAGGGATTAAGCCGTACGCGAAAGAGGATAATATAATAAGAGAGGCAGTCAGCTATGCCGGGATGATAATATGTCGTGCTGAAACTGCCGGGGGATACAAAAAAAATACTATGAGAACACTGAGCCTTGGAATATCAACCTGTCCCAATGACACCTTTGTTTTTGATGCAATGGTCAATGGAAAGACAGATACAGGTGAAATTGACTTCGATTGTAAACTTACAGATGTTGAAGAGCTTAACAGGCATGCCTTCAATGCGGAGCTTGATATAACAAAGATAAGTTACCATGCCTACGCTTATGTGTCCCAGGACTATATACTACTTAATGCGGGCTCTGCCCTGGGCTTTAATAACGGTCCCCTCCTGGTGGCCGGAAGCGAGATGCCCGCTTCTGACCTAGTTGGCCGAAGAATTGCGATACCCGGAATTTACACAACGGCCAATTTATTAATGGGCATTATCTATCCAAACCTTACATTGAAAGAAGAGTATCTCTTTTCCGATATTGAAGATATTGTGCTTAAAGGGGAGGCAGCAGGAGGACTGCTGATACATGAGAACAGGTTCACCTATCGCGACAGGGGCCTGGTTAAGATACGGGACCTTGGTGAAGCATGGCAGGAACTGACATCAATGCCGATACCCCTGGGCGGGATAGCCGTAAAGAGAAGCCTGGGTCCCGATATGGCCGTTAAGCTGGATAATATACTTGCCGCAAGCATTGATTATGCATATAATAACCCATTATCATCATACGAGTTTATAAAAAAATACGCTGCTTCCATGGAAAGGGATGTCATGCAAAAACATATCGATCTGTATGTTAATGATTTCAGTCGTAACCTTGGTGACAGGGGGAGGGCGGCAGTGAAGATACTGTATGAGAAAGCCGTGGCCACCGGCCTTATACCTGCCGTCAGGGAGGATATTTTTGCCGGCACTCATTGAGCTGCAGTTTGTGACAACCGGCAAACAGGCTGAGCGGTCCCTGCCTGGATAGCAGGCTCATTTCTGTGTTTTCAGATAGTCACCCCCGGGAAAAAACAAACAGGGCGGTGAGACCGGGCAGACGCTCAAACAGTCTGAAAGGTTTACTTTTTATGTCTGCTAATTATTTCTTATATTTATGAGAATGTAACAGGACTGTAGGTAGCAGGACTGGAAAAGTTGTATAAATAAAAATTTAAAGTTATGAAGCACGAATTACCAAAACTTCCTTATGAAAAGGATGCGCTTAAGCCTTATATCAGTGAGGAGACCATTGAATACCATTATGGTAAACACCACAGCACATATGTTGACAAGCTCAATGGCCTGATCCCCGGTTCGCAGTATGAAGATGCCGGACTGGAATCAATTATAAAGAATGCAGAGGGAGGTATTTTTAATAATGCCGCCCAGATATGGAACCATACTTTCTATTTTGAAGGGTTTTCACCTGAGGGCAGCAGGGAACCGAAGGGTGAGCTGGCAGAGGCTATCAAAACGTCTTTCGGCTCCTTTGAAAAATTCAAAGAAGAGTTCAGTACCGCCGGTGCCACATTGTTTGGCTCGGGATGGGTGTGGCTGGTTAAGAATAATAACGGCAGCCTTTCAATAGTGCAGAAGTCAAATGCTGAAAATCCTTTGCAGGACGGGCAAAAACCCCTGCTTACCTGCGATGTGTGGGAACACGCCTATTATATCGACTACAGGAATAAAAGGCCTGACTATATCAAGTCTTTCTGGGAGATAGTGGACTGGGATATTATTGCCGGAAGGTATTAATATGGGTTTGCATGAGCTTGTAAGGAAGAACAGGAGTTACAGGCGTTTTTGCCAGGATGAGAGGATCACTGATACGCAGCTGCTGGAAATGATTGACCTTGCAAGGCTGTCAGCCTCAGGTATGAATAAACAGGCCCTGAAATTTGTTATTATTAACAGTCCGGGCGACTGTGAAAGAGTGTTCCCCTCAGCAATATGGGCCGGGTATCTTGAAGGATGGGACGGACCGCAGGAGGGGGAACGGCCGGCAGCGTATATTATTATTCTGGGCGACAAAGAGCTGAGTGCTGCCTTCGGGGTGGACCATGGCATTGCAGCGCAGAGCATACTGCTGGGCGCCGTGGAAAAGGGTCTGGGCGGTTGTATGATTGGCTCAATCAGGAGGAAGGAACTGAGGAAGGATCTTAATATACCGGAACGATACGAGATACTGCTTTTAATAGCCCTGGGTAAACCAGGGGAGGAAGTCCTTATCGATGAGCTGCAGAATAATGATATAAAGTACTGGAGAGATGAAAAGGGTGTGCACCATGTACCTAAACGCAGCCTTGATGATATGGTGATCGGTCCCGGAGAATTTCTGCCCCTGTCTAGCCCTTATAGAAAACAGCCTTGATGATATGCGAGGCCATCTTTGGGTTTTCCTTAAGGCGCCTGGTGGAGTAACCGAACCATTCCTTGCCAAAAGGAACATATATCCTCATCTTGTGTCCTTTATCAACAATACTCTGCCTTAGGCGGGGTGTTACACCGTAGAGCATCTGGAACTCATACATATCCTTTGGCACTTTATATTTTTCTATCAGCTCGTAGGATCCCTCGATAAGAGGTTTGTCGTGCGTGGCAATAGCAGCATACACCTTGTTGGCAAACATGTATTCAAGATCCTTAAGGAAATTTTCATTGACCACCTCGTATTTCTTGAAAGCTATCTCGGCAGGCTCCACATATATACCCTTGCATAACCTGTAATTAACTGGTATTTCTTCGGAGTTAAGGTCCATCAGGCCTTTGATATCATCAAGTGTCCTTTTCATATAAGCCTGGAAAACAAGTCCTACATTGGCGGGAAATTCCTTCTTCAGCCTCCTGAATACCTCTATCTCGAGGTCAACACAGGAAGAATCTTCCATATCAATCCGGACAAAGTTATTATAATAAGCAGCTTTCTTAACCACATCCCTGAGATGGCCGTAACATGCCTCTTTGTCTATTAAAAGACCAAAACTGGTTGGCTTAACCGAGTAATTGCCTTCTATCTTGTTTTTCTCGGCAAGGTCAATAAGATCAAGATATTGCTGTTTGTTGGCTTCGGCTTCCTCCAGGGTCTCTATGAATTCGCCAAGCACATCCAGTGTGACCAGCATATTCTGTTCATTGAACCCCTTTGAAACCCGTATTGCATCATGAACACTCTCGCCCGATACATAAGATTTGGAGAACAGCCATACAAACTTCTTCGGGAAATATGGCAATATGTTTGCTATTAATCTGTTAAACATGTCAGTTAAGTTTAAATTTATTTTCTTTAAGAAACCTGAAATCGAATTTTTTTTACCGCTTCGAATTTATAAGCTTTATTATTAATTAAATATGATTTAGTACATAAAAATGGAACTTTTTTTATTATTAGCTGTATATATCATTTAGCAGCCTGATAATTATTGTTTGTATCTTTAATTGTTTTAAACAGTTTATTATTTTGTGCAACCATTATTTATAATGTCAAGTCTACAAAATGGTCTCCGTAATGATAAGTGACCGGCAAATACTACAGGGATGTCTGAAACATGACAGGCGTTCCCAGAAGTTGCTCTTTGAGAAATACTCGGGCATGCTGATGGGTATATGTATAAGGTATGCCACGGATGTTCCGGAAGCAGAGGATATTCTCCAGGAGAGTTTGCTTAAGGTATACCTTAATATTAAGGATTTCAGCGGAGAAGGTTCTTTTATAGGCTGGATGAGGCGTATAGTTATTAATACGGCCATCACACATTATCATAAGAATCTCAAGCATAAGCATTATGTAGAGATTGAAGAGTTATATACCTCTGAAGCAGGAGAAAGTAATATCCCTGATTCGAGGTTTACTGCCGGTGAATTGCAGACAGTGCTGGATCAGCTGCCACCGGGTTACAAGATGATATTTAACCTTTATGCAATTGAAGGTTATAAACATAAAGAGATAGCAGAAATGCTGGAAATAGATGTAAACACATCCAAGTCGCAGTATTCAAGAGCTAAGTCTTTTATAAGGAAAAAACTGGAGACATATAAATAAGTATTGGATTTGAAAGATAAGGGGACATACAGAAGCATTGAAGAATTGTACAGTGCAAAGCTCGGCAACAGGGAATATCCTGTCCGCAAGGGCCTGTGGTCTTCCCTTTCAGGAAAGCTGCGCTTCAGGGAGTTCATGCGTTTTAATCCCGGTTCATTCAATATTTATTACCTGGGGGGACTTATCGCTGCAGCTGCTATTGGCGTATCATTGCTTACAGGCGGTGGCAGCAAGCCTGAAAAGCCGGCTGAAGACATTATTATAAATATATTTAATGAACCTGAATCAGTTGAAGTTGAGACTGATGATAAAGCACATGAAAATAGTGTTCCCGGAGACAAAGAGACAGGCACAGTGGAAGACGCAGTAGCAGAAGAAGAAGAAGAAGAAACAGTTGTCGAAACAGAGCAGAAAGAACTTGTAAAACCGGATGCTGACAGTCAGGAGAACAGGAAGAAGGTAAAGAAAGATACCGGCATTCAGAAGACTTCAGCAGACAGCATCCTTAAGGCGGAGGATAAGAGTCCCCCGGCGCCTGTGGCAGATTTTAAGCCTGATACAGAAGAGGGTTGCGTGCCCCTGACTGTGTATTTTGAAAATCTCTCGCATAATTATGACTCATGTCTGTGGGACTTTGGAGACGGTGGTCACAGCACCGGGGAGAATCCCGTATGGATATTCGATGAGGAAGGCAGGTATGAGGTCAGCCTTATCGTTTTCGGCAAGGACGGATCAAGGGTGGCAGAAAAGCGGACCATTACTGCTTATCCCGTGCCGGAAGCAAGGTTTGAGGTCAGCTCCGTAGATCCCTTTATCCCCGATGAGCAGATACATTTTTATAACTATTCACAAAATGCTGTGGAATGGGAATGGGATTTTGGAGACGGAGAGGTAAGTGATGAATTTGAGCCAACACATTTTTATGATAAACCCGGATCATACTCTGTAACACTGAAGGCTATATCCCGGCATGGTTGCGTGGATAGCATGGTAATGGTGAATGCCTTTGATGATAACAGCTGCTATATAAAATTTCCCAATGTGTTTGTCCCGAATGAAGGCGGACCCACAGGAGGTTATTATTCTGCACGGACCGATCAGCAGGAGCAGGTGTTCCACCCGGTATGTTCAGGTGTTACATCCTATCACCTTAGTATTTATAACAGGAGGGGAGTTCTGATGTTTGAAACCAATGACCTGAATATTGGCTGGGACGGATATTATAAAGGGCAGAAAGCCGAACCAGGCGTTTATATATGGAAAGTAAGGGGTATGTTTAAAAATGGCGAGCCCTTTGTTAAGGGAGGAGATGTAACCCTGCTGCCAAAATGGTAGCTTAAAACAGCACTTATTCTTATCATATAAAACCGGTCATTAGTCCTATATCTTTAAACATTCGACAAAAATTCACCTTTTCCTTCTGTACAAACAATTAAAATTGTGATAAAACGTTAGATATTTCGGGACAAATGGTTATTTTCGTACCAATAGCTTTAATACAGATCAGACTTGTTAATAAAGATAAAGCATACAATCTTAATCGTTTGCATACTTGTTTCAGCAGGTTTGAAAGGCCAGGACCCCCATTTCTCACAGTTTTATGCTAATGCCCTGTACCTGGCCCCTTCATTTGCAGGGGCTATAGAGGAAAACCGCATATCCATTAATTACAGGAACCAGTGGCCTTCGGTAACAGGTGTGTTTAATACCTACAGTTTCAGCTATGACAGGTATATGCCTAATTTCCGCTCCGGCATAGGTGTACTGGCTACTTATGATGTGGCCGGCTCGGGCGACCTCAGCACTACCAATATAGGATTGGTTTATTCATATGATATACCGTTGAACCGCGACTGGCACATCAGGCCGGGTATAAATTTTAAGTTTACCTACCTTGGTCTTAATTATGGGAAGCTTGTATGGGCCAGCATGATAACAGCCAGAGGCACAACGCCTTCAGTCTATCCCCCTCCCTTTGAGGGAGTGGCTGATGTTGATTTTGCAACCTCGGTGCTGGCCTTTAACGACCGTATATGGGCAGGGGTTACCTTTGATCACCTGCTTAAACCGCGACAATCGTTTTATGGCGATTGGGAAACGCATGTCCCGGTGAAAGTTAATGTCTTCGGCGGAATCCAGGTTGCCAGGCGGGGCAGGCTGCGTAACAGGTACCAGGAAGTTATCTCAATAGCCGGCAATATTAAGTACCAGGACCGCTTTTTCCAGTCTGACATGGGATTGTATTATTACCGCGACCCGATAATATTCGGCCTCTGGTACAGGGGGATACCTTTCGTTACAACACAGGCAGGGGATGCTGTGATAGGTCTTATCGGCATAAAAACGGAAAAAATGCATATTGGCTATAGCTATGATTTTACAATATCGAACCTGATAGCGGCTACAGGCGGATCACATGAGATATCCCTGGTATATGAGTTCTTAACCTCAACAATTGCCGGCCGAAGGAGGATGTTCCATGCCGTCCCCTGTCCCGAATTCTGATAATAATCCTTTTTCTTAATTCGCTAAATTAGTTTATATTTGTTTCCTGTTTTTATTATATAACCAATTAATAATTAGTGATGAAGAAGTTACCTTTAATTCTGGGAGCAGTGTCAGTCCTGGCAGTGGCATTTTTGTTTGTGTGGGAATTTGCCGTACCCAAAGATAAAGCAGTGGAATCTGAGATTAAAGAAGCTGTTGAGAGCTTACCGGGTGCAAATATAGCCTTTGTGGAAATTGATTCTGTAATACTTAATTTCGATATGTATTATGATCTCAGGGAAGATTTAATGGCCAAACAGGAAGAATCTGAAAACCAGCTTAACAGCAGGGGCAGACAATATGAATCAGGTGCACAGGACTATGAGGATAAGGTGCGTAAAGGCCTGGTTACAAGGGCGACAGCACAGCAGATGGAGCAGGAGTTATACCAGCAGCAGCAGGAGTTGCGTAACCTTGCCGGTCAGCTCGAAAACCAGCTGATGGAGGAAGAACGGGTAATGAACAGTAAGATACTTGATTATATCTATGAATACCTGGAAGAGCTTACAGAAGATAGTGATTATGATTATATCCTGGGTAAAAGTTTTGGTAACCCTGTGATGTATGCTGATAAGAGTCTTGATATAACAGAGGAAGTGCTTCTGGGCCTCAATCATAAATACAGCGAGGACAAGAACTAAGAATAATGGATTTTGCATCCAGGTACCTTGAAGACAAAGCAATAAGCAGACCTTTGTCTACAGGTACACCGGAAAAAGATACCGCACTAATAATTATAATCCCGGCTTTTGATGAAGCCGGGATTATTAACACTATAGATTCCCTTCTTAACTGTACAAAACCTCCCTGCAGCGTCGAACTGATAGTGCTTGTTAATGCCCCCGTCCATGCCACTCCGGCACAGCTGGAGCAGAATGAGCGTACATGCACAGGCCTTTCTGAATGGAAGAGGCGAAATAATAATTCATTTATAAGGCTGCTATGGCATAATACAGGTAGGATGACACTGCCGGGATGGGGCGTGGGTATGGCAAGGAAGATGGCCATGGATGAGGCCGTGAGAAGGTTCAGCAGCATTGATCAGCCTGAAGGCGTGATAGTGTCACTTGATGCCGACTGCACAGTGTCTGCGAATTACCTTGTTGAACTGTATGAAAGGCTGTATAAAAATGATCAGCATAAAGCATGCTCTGTATATTTTGAACATCCGCAGGAAGGAGATATGCCTGAAGGTGTTTACAGGGCAATACTGCAGTATGAGCTGCACCTCAGGTATTATTACCGCTCACTGAAATATACCGGCTATCCATGGGTCTTTCATACCCTGGGATCTGCTATTGCCGTGAAAGCCAGGCATTATGTCAGGGCAGGAGGTATGAGCAAGAGGCAGGGAGCCGAAGATTTTTATTTTATTCAAAAACTGGTGCCGGCAGGCGGGTATTTTTATCTTAACACAACAGTTGTGAAGCCCTCCCCCAGGGCCTCGCTGAGAGTGCCATTCGGTACCGGTCCGGTGATAAACAGCATGCTTGCCGGAAAAATGAATGATTATATGAGCTATAACCCTGATGCTTTTTCCGTGTTGCGGCAATTCTTTGCCGGCATAAAGAATTATTACAGCCAGGATATAAGACCTGCCGGTGAACTGATGTCCGGGTTCAATCCGGGACTGAAGGAATTCCTGACTATGAATTCCTGGCCGGATAACTTAAGGCTGATACGTAATAACACATCATCAGAGGAATCTTTCACAAAGCGCTTCTTTACCTGGTTTAATATGTTCAGGATAGTTAAGTACCTTAATTTTGTTCATGCCCGGGGCTACCATGAAAAGATGCCGGTGGTGCCGGCTGCCGGGGCTATGCTGCGGCTGAATGGTGTGGAACATAAAGCGCATGGAGCAAAAGAGCTGCTTGCTGTATACCGCCGTCTGGAACGGTCATCCCCTGAAGTTTGATTTTTTAAAAGCTGATCTCTCTGTAAGCCGGTTCCCCTGAAGTTTGATTTTTTGAAAGCTGATCCCTCTGTAAGCCGGTTCCCCTGAAAGGTACTCCCTGAGAGATATCCCCTTAAGGCCGGTTTATTTCTTTTTTAACTCATCCACCCTGTTGCCGTCCTCGTCTACGATAATATATATATCCTCATTATCCTTCTTCATGAAATATTCTTCCCGGGCAAACTTCTCCAGGTTCTCATCACTGGTTTTAAGCTCATTGAGCTTGCGGCTGTCCTCTTCAATCCTTTCCATATAGTACTCCCTGTCATTTTCCAGCTGACGCAGGTTCTTCATGTAACGGTACCTGTTTACAAGGTTATTATTATCAAAAAGAATTATCCATACCAGGAAGACCAGCACTGTAAGGAAGTACCTGTTTCGCAGTACCGGTGGTATCTTATTTATATTACCCCTGATAAGATCGTTCATATTGCAAACCTATAATAAAAACTCCGGATAATCAATTTGTCAGCCACCGCTCATAAGGTACAGCATCTGCACATCATCACCGTCCTTTATGACGGCCTTATCATAGTCCTGCTTTTTAACCAGTTTGCCATTGATCTTAATTATACGCATTCTGAAGCTGAATTTTTTCCTCTCCAGCATTTCTGTAACAGTCATACTGTCTCCGTCAAACTCTTCCGGCCTGTTATTAAGTGTTATCTTCATACGCTTATTTTCCTTTTAATAATAGTTCAACAACCACATTGGCCTGCATGTTCGCTACAATGGCAACACGCGGACCCAGGGGTGGTAGCTCATCCGACACTTCCGTCTGCTCATCACCGCATATGATGAGAGTGTCGCCCATCCTTCTCTCCCGCAGTTCATTATTATCCCCGAAGCCTGCAAGTCCTGATCCCATAATAAGCGGACGCTCAGGCCATATGCTCATTACCGTTTCGGCAAGCATCTTCTTCATCTCCCGCCGGTCAAATGCCTCAACAATTATATCACATTCACCGAAGATAACAGGGATATTGTCTTCACTGAGCCAGGTATCATGAGTTTCAACAAGGGTGCAGGGATTGATATCCAGCAGGTTCTCTTTCAGGGCCTCAGTCTTTTTCATACCCACCTGCCGGATAAAAAAGTACTGCCTGTTAAGGTTCCCGGCCTCAACAATGTCATAATCGGCTATTACCAGTTTCCCTATACCTGTGCGAGCCAGGGCAACGGCACAGTTCGATCCCAGTCCGCCCGCGCCGGCTATCCCAACGGTGAACTTCGAAAGCTGTTCTCTTATCTCACTGAATCTCATTTTTGTAATCCTTATTAATAATATAAACTTTATGCAGGTAAGGCAGGAAACCACGTGTTCCACTGCCTTCTGCAATTTTCTCCAGCACACGGCTGTCATTTCTTTCAAATACCGATCCGAAAACAACTTTTATACCGCGGTACCTGAACATCTCTGCGGATAGTATATTGGAGGGTCCCAGCAGGAAGATATTGCATCCGGCCGGGGCTATGGATATTATATCATTGAAGGTATTATTGAAAATTGTTGTACCCGTCAGAATTATACTGTCCGCACCCGCCAGTGATCTTTCCATGACCGATATATCAGACAGGATATGGCTTTCCTTCTGTATGTCAAAAACTTCGAGAGCTATATTTTTTTCTGAGAACTTCCTGTACAGGCTCTCGAAATAGCCAATCATCACAATACGCCTGTGTTGACTGAAATCTATGCTGTCAAAAATATCGCGCCTCTCATCATATATGTTTTCGTAATTACAGATTGAATTAAAGTAAGCATTGAGTATGATCCTGTGGCAGGGATTGCTGATATCAGGATCGCCGTGCCTGAAAAGGCCATCATCCATTACTGTGCCCAGGGTTGCGCATACACCTATATTTCCGCCTGTATTCATTACGGCAAGGTATTTCTCACCTATAGCCCACTCACGTATCTTCTTCCTGTCAAACCCTAAAAGTGAATAAAAATGTTTTAAAGGCTCCTCCATTTTCTTTTTCTTTACTCCAAAAATATATTATTTATGCCGGTAAATAAATGATAATTGTAATAAGATATAATATTAATAATTTAATACGTTATGCAATCTTTAACATATTGATATATGTCATTTTATGGACTATATTTAAGGTCTAATTTGTCAGGGTACTAATTATGTATAAAAGAATAATTTTAAAATCAAATAAAATATGGACATTCAGGTAGTTAAGGAAAAACACAAATTGCTTAAGGAGTTTGAATATGACTGGACCCCACTTGATAAAGGGTATACAGATAAGATTCTTTATGTCAATGTAGGAGAAAATGAGGTTAAGGAAAAAGATGTTCCGCAGCAGATGAAAGAAAAATTCATCGGCGGCAGGGGTTATGGACTCAGGCTTCTGTGGGATGCCACTGAGCCGCAAACCCCATGGGATGACCCTGCTAACGAGATTGTTATTTCATCCGGACCCATAGGTGGCATAACACAGTATTCAGGTACCGGTAAATCGCTGGTGGTATCCATATCACCGCAGACGAATTCGGTAATGGACAGTAATGTGGGTGGATTCTTCGGTCCTTTCCTCAAGTTTGCCGGTTATGATGCCCTTGAGCTTCAGGGTAAGGCAGAGGAAGATGTCATAATATATATCGACGGCATTAATCACAAAATTGAGATAATAGCGGCCCCGGCTGAAGAAACAGACAGCCATATGCTGGCCGAGCAGCTTACAGAGATGTATGCTGATGATGAGAAGGATAAAAGGAATATCGGCGTGGTATCTGCAGGTTCAGCTGCTGAGAATTCACTTATTGGCATGCTTAATTTCAGTTTTTATGATCCCAAAAGAAAGGTGGTCAGGCTGAAGCAGGCCGGCAGGGGTGGAATAGGCACGGTGTTCCGTGACAAGAAGATCAAAGCCCTTGTTTGTAAGATACCCGGTGTCAAAGGTAACCTGAATAATGTTGTTGACCTTGACGCAATAAGGGAACGCGGTAAGAGGTTTAACCGTGAGATGAGGGAGTTTGACCATGAGCAGGCCAGGATGACAGAAGTTGGTACGGCTCACCTTATGGAGATAATGAATGACCATGACCTGCTTCCTACTAATAATTACCAGTTTGGGAGTCACCCCGATGCCGGAAACATCGATTCCCATGAATGGAAGAAGAGGTTTACGCAGGGTGTACCTGACGGATGCTGGATAGGCTGCAATATGTCCTGCGCCAAAGGAGTCGATAATTATGAGGTAAGGACGGGTCCCTACCAGGGTCAGAAAGTGATTGTTGACGGACCCGAATATGAGAATGCGGGCGGACTGGGCTCTAACTGCGGCATATTCAACAGCGATTATATTATTGAAGCTAATTTCTATTGCGATACCTACGGCATATGTACTATTACATGGGCCACAAGCATGGCTTTTATGATGGAATGCTTTGAGAACGGAGTGCTTAATGAGGAGAGAACGGGCGGACTCAAACTTAATTTCGGTAATGCCGACTCGGCCATGGAACTGTTGCATATGGTCAGCAGGGGTGAAGGATTTGGTAAGATAGCAGGAATGGGTGTTCGCAGGATGAAGGAAATGTTCATCGAAAAAGGCTGGGGTGATGCTGATTTCCTTAATGATATAGCAATGGAAAACAAGGGCCTTGAATATTCAGAATATATGTCCAAGGAATCCCTCGCCCAGCAGGGTGGTTTTGCAATGACCAATAAAGGACCTCAGCACGATGAGGCATGGCTTATCTTTATGGATATGGTCAATAACCAGATTCCAAGCTTTGAAGATAAGGCCGAAGCCCTGCATTATTTCCCAATGTTCCGTACATGGTTCGGTCTGGTAGGGCTGTGTAAGCTTCCCTGGAATGACGTTGAACCGGAGAATAATGCAGAAACGGATGAACCTGCCAAGGTGCCCGAGCATGTGGACAACTATGTGACTATATATAAGGCGGTAACAGGACGCGATTTCGATAAGCACCGTATGATAGAGGACTCTGAGCGTGTTTATAACTTCCAGCGTATATTCAACCTGAGGAGGGGATACGGTACGCGTGAATTTGACGCCCAGCCTTACCGCGCTGCTGGTCCCGTTACAGTGGAGGAATACGAATCAAGGGCCGAACGCTATGATACGCAGATGAAAGAGCTGATAGGTGTTGATCCCGAAGGTAAAACAGTGGAGGAGAAGCTGGCTATCACAAGGGAATACAGGATGAAAAGGTATGAAAGCCTTGTTGATGCCGTGTATAAGCGAAGGGGATGGAACAGCAATGGTGTACCTAAAATAGAATTCCTTAAGAAGATAGGCATGGACCTGCCTGAACTGATTGAGGTGGTTAAAGATCACCAGTAAAAAAAACGTAATCCTGATGGGTCATTGCTCAGGCAGTGACCCATTTTTTATACAGAAATGATGAGAATATATTTTTTGTTATTAATCATGTTTCTTTCACTGTCAGTAGTCAGGGCGCAGGATCCGGATATGATATCAGGGGAAACAATTACGCAGGAGTACCTGCAGAATTATCTGGATAACCCTGTTATCAGGGCCAGGTATAATAATGATCCCTTTGATAACGAGAGGGCTGTAAAACTGGATGGCAAAATGCCCTATGTGTCCGGCGAATTGCTTAATCCCGGACAGGCATATGTTCATGAGCTTGAGGAACGCTCGGTGGTGGTGAAGGAATATTTTCCGCGGCGCAGGGGTCGTGATCCTGAATTCCAGGGTGCTTTCCAGTATAAAGGCTATTCCCTTTCGGATATTATTAAGGATTATATAGTATCAAAGAATAATAGAGGTGAATTCGGACTGAATACAGACCTCTATGTAATAGTGGAGAACGACAAAGGTGAGTCGGCTGTTTTCAGCTGGGGGGAGCTTTTCTATACAAACCATAATCACGATATTATCCTCGCCACACATGTACAGGCGGTATTTCCTACCTCAAGCGATGATGAATGGCCATTGCCGGATGATATACGCCTGGTGGCGTCAAATGATATGGTCAGTGTAAGGAATATAGATAAACCCTCAAAGATCATAATCCGGTCATTTCCCCGCAGCTTCCCGGGAAACAAAGGCATACGCCCACTTTTTTCACCTGAGATCGAAATTAATGGTCCGGGTAATAAAAAAGCTGTAATCGATAATGCAGAGACGGAAAGTGATGTATTTTTAAGTCATGACCTTATCTTTTTCGGAACGCACGAGGGAATTAAAGGTCGGCGCAGGTACACAGGAGTGCCCCTTTCGGAGATACTCAGGAAATATTACGATTTTTCTGATCAGGATCTGGCAAAAGGACTTATTGCCATTGGCTCCAAAGATGCCTACCGTGCCGTTTTTTCCCTTTCGGAAGTGATGAACCGGACCGATATGGCCGAAGTAATGCTCCTTGATGAAGGAGACGATGAAGATGGTCGTTTCCAGGTCCATCCCGGGGCTGATTTCTTTGCCGACAGGCACCTCAAAGGTGCAAATCTGGCCTATATAATCCTTGTTGAGTAGTAAGGCAGCAGCAGCTGTGCTCCACCGGCCTGAGTTTACCGGGACAGGTGTATTTGCCGGAACACCCTCAGCGGATATGACAGGATACCTGAACTATGGCCGTTTTATAAGGATGGAGCTCAGTTATTTGTTCTGAAAATTAAATAATAATGTACATTTGTACTGACTGAATTTATGTATTAATAATATAACCGAATCACTATGTTTAATGTAAACGAATATTTTGACGGAAAAGTAAAATCCATAGGTCTTGAAAATGCTGAAGGTGTTGCCACAATAGGTGTGATGGCCCCCGGTGAATATGAATTCAACACATCAAAGGTTGAGTATATGACTGTTACCACGGGTATGTTAACCGTGCAGTTGCCGGGCGACAGCACCTGGAAGGAGTACGGGGCAGGAGAAACTTTTATAGTGGAAAAAGACAGCAGCTTTAAGGTAAGGGTTGAGGAACCCACAGCCTATAAATGCCTTTATAAATAGCAGGCAGTAAAATAAATCTGCGGATGATGTAGGGCCTCACAGTAAAATTGCTATAAAGAGCTTAGTAAATAATCTGCGGATGCTGAAAGGCCTCACAGTAATACAGATAACCCTTTTAAACCAATAGCTATGGCAGGTCCCAAAGGTTCGAAATATTACGATGTCTTTCTCAGGTACCAGATCAACCTGGAGACGGTGGATGATGAAAAGATACTGGACCGTGAAGGCTTTGGACTGCTCGATGCGGTCGACAGAACAGGGTCACTCGCTGCAGCCGCTTCTGAAACAGGTATGAGCTATCGCAAGGCATGGGGTATAGTAAGGGAGCTGGAAGAAAAGCTGGGCTTTAACCTTGTCTGTAAAAGTCGAGGTGGCGCCGAAGGCGGGCATACCTACCTGAGTGATGAGGGCAGTAAGCTTATTAAAGCATATAATGAGCTTACAGAGCAGTTTAATACATCCATGAAGGAGGTTACCAGGAGATTTTTCTGGAGTATAAATGAAAAGCCGGATGATATAAAAGGGAAAAAGAAATAGCAGTATGAGACAAAAAATCATTAAAATAGGTAACAGGGTATCAGTGTTGTTTCTTATCCTGGTCTTTTTTCTTCTCTCATCATGTGCGGAAAAGAAGGAGAAGGAGATAATAATCTTTCATGCCGGCAGCCTGTCGCTTCCCATGAAAGATGCTGCCAGGGAGTATATGGAGATTAACCCGGATGTTAATATATTGCTTGAAGGAGCAGGCAGTGTGGCATGTGCACGGAAAATAACAGAGCTTAAGAAACCCTGTGATATAATGGCCTCGGCCGATTATAAGGTGATAGAAAAATTCCTTATGCCCGGCTATACAGACTGGAACATATGGTTTGCCACCAATGAGATAGTGATAGCATATAATGACAGGTCAGAATATTCGGACAGTATAAATGATGGTAACTGGTACGGTATACTGGCTGATGATAATGTTGTATATGGTCGCGCCGACCCCAATGCCGATCCCTGCGGATACCGCTCGGTCATGATGTTTAAGCTGGCAGAAAGCTATTATGAAAAAAAGGGACTCGCTGAGGGGCTAACATCCAAAGACCGCAATATGATAAGGCCCAAAGAGGTTGATCTTGTAGCCTTGCTGGAAACAGGGGCACTGGATTATATCATACAGTATAAATCAGTATGTGAGCAGCACGGACTCGATTATATCAGCCTGCCCGCTGAAATAAACCTCTCAGATCCCGGATTCGAAGACCTGTATAATACAGTGAGCGTGGAAATAACAGGTGAGAGTCCGGGTGAAAAAGTAAGCATCTCCGGCAGCAGTATGATATACGGGATAACAATGCCTTATGATGCACCCAACAGGGAGGCTGCCACGACTTTCCTTGAATATTTCCTCGGAGAGAAAGGCCGTTTATTACTGGAGGCAAACGGACAATCACCCCTTGAGGTACAGCTTTCCGGTGAGGCCAGATCATTGCCTGAAAAGCTGCAGGCATTCTTTGACTGATAAACTATCGGATTTCCCGGTATTATTTCTATTTTTGCGACATGCAAATTTATACATGACCGTACAGGTTTATGACGGTCATAATTTTACATGGATAGCCAAAGATGGATAAGCGCAGCCCTTTTCACTGGATAATACTCATACTGTCATCGCTGGTGCTGCTTTTTATACTTGCACCATTGCTGGGTATGGTACTTGACACCTCGGCCTCTGATTTTTTTGAGACGGTAAAGGATGATGAGGTGCAGGCCAGTGTATGGCTGACCCTGTCGGTGGCTTTCATGGCCACACTCGTTTTTTCCTTTATGGCGGTGCCCTTTGCCTGGCTTATGGCCAGGTATGATTTTCCGGGTAAAAGGATGGTGCAGGGACTGATAGATCTGCCGGTGGTGCTGCCCCACTCGGCGGCGGGGATAGCCCTGCTGGGCTTTATCTCGCGGGATGGACTGCTGGGTAAGGCAGCTGATGCGGTGGGACTTAATCTTGTTGGCAATCCCGCAGGCATAGCACTGGCCATGGCTTTTGTCAGCCTGTCATTCCTGATAAACGCTGCAAGGGATGGCTTTGAGGCTGTCCCGGAAAGGCTGGAAAAAGCGGCCATGAACCTTGGGGCATCACCGGTGAAAATGTTTTTTACCGTATCACTGCCCCTGACATGGAGGAATATTGCATCCGGATTTATAATGATGTTTGCAAGGGGTATGAGTGAGTTCGGGGCTATAGTGATAGTGGCATATCACCCCATGACGGCTCCCGTGCTGATTTATGAGAGGTTTAACCAGTTCGGACTGTCATATGCCAGGCCGGTCTCGGTGTTTTTTATCCTTGTGGCACTGCTGATATTTATATCCATAAGGATAATATCAAATAAAGCCAATAGCAGCATAAAGAAGATTAACTCTAACGGAAGGTAAATGCCTGAAAAGAAGATTACGTCAAACGGAAGGTAAATGGATGAAATTAGGATTATGTCAAACGGAAGGTAAATGCCTGGAATAAGGATTACGTCAAAGGAAAAGTAAATGCTTGAACTGAAGAATATATCAAAGGTATACGGTGATTTTGCACTCAGGGATATCAACCTGGATATAAAAAACGGGGAGTACTTTGTGCTTCTCGGTCGCTCCGGTGCCGGCAAATCGCAGCTGCTGGAGCTTATAGCCGGACTGAGATCTCCTGATACAGGCAGCATTTACCTTAAGGGCAAGGATATAACAAATGAGAAGATACAGAAGCGCAAAACGGGAATGGTATTTCAGGATTTCGCAATCTTCCCCCATCTGACGGTATATGACAATATTGCCTATTCGCTTAAAATAAGAAAATTAAGCAGGTCTGTAAGCGATGTCATGGTCAGGGAGATGGCCGATAACGTCAATATCTCACATCTTCTGAACCGTAAAACAAATGATCTGTCTGGTGGTGAAAGACAGCGTATTGCCGTGGCCAGGACACTGGTTACTTCACCGGAGATAATATTGCTTGATGAGCCCATGGCTTCTATTGACGCTACCCTGCGCGATGATGTGAGAAGGCTGTTGCGTAAGATCAATGACATGGGCATAACCATACTGCATGTTACACATGACTATAGTGAGGCCATACGGCTGGCAAGCAGGGTGGGGGTTATTCATAACGGCAGGGTGTTGCAGACAGGCGAGCCTGATGAGGTGTTCTCAAAACCCGTCAACAGCTTTGTGGCCCGCTTTGCAGGGATACGGAACTTCTGCAGTGTTAAGATAAAAGGTGGTGACGAAAGGTATATAGCTGAGACTGATTTTAATAAATTCAGTCTCCCCGAAGGTCAATATCCAGGTGAGGGCCTGCTGATGATAAGAAGTGATGCAATAAGCCTGAAAGGAGAGCAACAAAAGAACTGTGATAATTGTATTAAAGGCAGAATAATGGAGATTAACAGGGCGGAGAGCGGCTACGAAGTATTCGTGGATGCCGGTGATATATTCCATGTCCTTATAAGCCGGAAAGAGATAAAGGAATTGTCGCCCGCGGTAAATAAATATGTATTTTTGTGCTTTCCTCCCGGGGAGCTGCAGATAATATAAAAACATGTGTTGAAAAATGATACCATTCGAAGAAGCAATAGCAATAACAGGGAAATATGTACGGCATACAGGAGTCGAATATATACCGTTTATGGAGTCACCCGGACGCGTACTGGCAAAGGATATTATCAGTGATATTGATATGCCTCCTTTCAATAAAACAGCTGTTGACGGCTACGCATGCCGTAAGGCTGACCTCGGACGTGAGCTGGTAATAAATGAAGTTATTCCTGCAGGCGTGCCTGCCTCCGGGAAAGTGGAAGAGGGCGAATGTGTTAAGATAATGACAGGAGCAGCCATGCCTGAAGGCACTGACTGGGTCTTTATGGTTGAGGAGGCAGAGGAGAAGGACGGAAAGGTGAGGTTTACAGGCAAAGCCGGTAAAGATAATATAGCAAAGCACGGCGAAGATATTCGCAGGGGAGATACAGTATTAAAGGCGGGCTCCATGGCCAGGCCTCAGGATATAGCAGTGATGGCAACGGTGGGAGCCGTTGAGGTAGCTGTAGGCCGCAGGCCCGCCGTGGCAGTAATAAGCACGGGCAGCGAGCTGGTGGAACCCGGCAGGAAGCCGGGAGCCTCGCAGATACGTAACAGCAATGCTTACCAGCTGACAGCACAGGTTATGAGGGCAGGAGGTGAGGCTGTGTATTACGGTATAGCTCCCGATAATGAAGATGAGACATACAGCCTTGTCACAAAGGCCATCGGTGAATGTGATATAGTGCTGCTCACGGGCGGGGTGTCGATGGGCGACTTTGATATGGTGCCTGCGGTCCTCGAAAAGGCAGGGGTTAAAATATTGTTTGACCGCATAGCAGTGCAGCCGGGCAAGCCCACCACCTTCGGTCTGCATGATGATGCACTTGTCTTCGGTCTGCCCGGCAACCCTGTATCTTCCTTTATACAGTTTGAGCTTATTGTAAGGCCAATGATGACGGCCGCTATGGGAGGAACCGGTGACAGACAGGCAAGAAGGCATATACTGGGAAAGAACTATTCGCGCAAAAGGGCCGGCCGGACAGCATGGGTGCCCGTACGTTTAAACAGCGACGATACAGTGGCCCCTGTTGAATACCACGGGTCGGCACATATAAATGCGCTGCCTGAAGCATACGGTATAATGCAGGTGCCGGTGGGTCTTAGTGAAATAAAGAAAGGAGCAGAGGTTGATGTACGACAGATATAACAGGAAGATAAATTACCTCAGGATATCAGTGACCGACAGGTGTAACCTCCGGTGCCGGTACTGCATGCCAGCCGAAGGTATAAAGCTTATGAGCCATAAGGATATCCTTAGCTATGATGAGATAGCAGACTTCGTCAGGCTTGCCGTTGCAAAGGGAATAGATAAGGTGAGGCTGACAGGAGGTGAACCGCTGGTGCGTAAGGAACTGCCCGTGCTGGTTGGTATGCTGGCAGGGATAAAAGGGCTGAAAGATCTGTCCCTTACCACCAATGGTACCCTGCTGGATAAGTATGCCCTGCCACTGGCCGGGGCCGGATTGCAAAGGGTGAATGTAAGCCTTGACACAATGGACCCGCATAAATACCGGTGGATAACAAGGGGTGGAGAGCTGGAGAAGGTGAAGAGGGGTATTGATGCTGCTCTGTCGGCCAAACTCACACCTGTTAAGATAAACTGTGTGGTAAATGAATCAAAAGATGAGCCCGATGCCAGGATGGTAAGTGATTATGCCAGGAAGAAAGGACTGGAGATAAGGTATATAAGGCAGATGGACCTTGGTCGGGGCGATTTCACCGTGGTGGAGGGTGGTGATGGCGGTAACTGTTCTGTCTGTAACAGGCTCAGGCTTACAGCCAGCGGAAAGGTAAAACCATGCCTCTTCAGCGACCATGAATATGATGTCAGGGAGCTGGGCGCTGAAAAAGCCCTGGCTATGGCTGTTCAGAATAAACCTGCCTGCGGAACGGTAAACCATAAGGGTGAGTTTTATAATATAGGGGGCTGAGGCTTTATTCTGCTTTATAATTTATACTTTGACTTTCTGTCTTTTATCTTAATTTTGTAATTATGAAGGAACTGACACATACCGATGACGAGGGCCGTGCACGAATGGTTGATGTGGGTGGCAAACCTGAGAGTACCCGGACGGCCAGGGCCGCCGGATCAATACAGCTGTCAGCTGCCACGGTAGAGTTGATAAAAAATAATGCTATGAAGAAGGGTGATGTCCTTACCGTGGCTGAGATAGCTGGCGTGCAGGCTGCAAAAAGAACATCTGAACTGGTACCCCTTTGCCATAATATAATGCTGAATAAAATAAGCGTAACAGCCAGCCTCGCAGCTTCGGGTGTTAATGTGGAGTGTGAGGCAAGATGCAGGGCCAGGACAGGCGTTGAGATGGAAGCCCTCACAGCTGTGTCCGTTGCACTCCTCACCGTATATGATATGTGTAAGGCGGTAGATAAGGAGATGGTAATTAATAATATCCGCTTACTCGAAAAAATAAAGGAATAGTGAAACGGGCAAACGGGCAGTTCCGTGTCCCCATCATTATTTTGTAAAACTTTAAACAAATGAAACTACCAGGTACATTCAAAGCGCTGGTTATAACCCTGTCAGACAGGGCGGCAGAAGGAGAATATGATGACCTCAGCGGTCCGGAGGCAGAAAAAATGCTGAAGGAATATTTCAGTGATATAAGCTGGAGTCTGGAAACAGAAACCGTCATCATCCCGGATGACAGGGCACGGCTCAGGCAGCTGCTTAATGAGTATTCGCAGGATAATAATATTATTATTACCACCGGCGGAACGGGCATTGGACCCAGGGACATAACCGTTGATGTGGTTAAGGACCTTATAAATATTGAGATACCGGGTATCATGGATCATATAAGGCTTAAGTACGGATCGGAAAAACCGAATGCACTGCTCAGCCGTTCAGTGGCGGGGATAATGGGCAACTGCCTGGTATACACATTGCCTGGCTCAGTGAAAGCAGTAAGGGAATATATGACGGAGATATTAAAAACACTGCAGCATACGATCTATATGCAGTATGGTGTTGATGTTCATAAAAAGCATTAAGAAAGCTTACGGTCCATCAGCTAATGCCAGCAGGTACATACTTCCGGCTTTTCAGCATCAGGGCACAGCCACTAAGGCCTGTTGCCTGAGTTGTTAAGTATATGATGGCCGATAAGGCGGTCATACCTGCCGCCCGGATCCCTGTAATAGACCAGTATGATATAATCATTCTCCGTTTCATAATGATCGCCTTCAAACTCACTGAAGACTGAGGTCCCGGGTCTGTCATCCGGTACAGCATATATATAATTATACCACCCCTGCTTAAGCAGCAGGCGGCATTCATAGCTATGAGTCTCCGTATTGTATGCCATCCGGTTCTTTTCACTGAACTCCCAGTCCGTCAGCTCACCAAAGACATACACATCACGGTCCAGGGGAAAAGCAGAAGGAAGGGTGAAATATACGTAAACATAGTCAGCATCAGTATGCGGGTCGATACCTTCCTGGTGATCTATATAGTACTTGCCGTTAAAATCCTGGTGATAGAAATACCCTCGTGCAGCCCTGTTATCCGATTCTTTTAACAGTACGTGGTAATAGCCGTTTATATTCTCAATTTTCCTGACATATTCGGTCTGGTAGCGCAGGCTCCTGATATCAAAATACCTGTATTCGCTGCCTCCGGGGAAGACGCCGATATCCGAAAGACTGTTATAATCAAGCCTGTTATTGCCTGTGAATGCAGGCTTCAGGTTAGTCCTGGCATTATCCCACCTGCCGTTTTTGAGTATGGTGCTGTAAACATAATTATATGGGTTCTGCAGCTTGAGACCGGAATGATCAACGCTGAAATCAAGCTGCTGCCCGGTAGAATAAAAATCCGTCAGCTTAGACCGTACAGTCGTGGCATCTACCGAAGCCTCATCCTCACTCACCATAAACCGTTTTGTAACAATGGGCCTGTCCGGCTCGCCAAAAGGATAAACACTGATAATATAATTGCCTGAAATCTTAAATGAGACATCACTGTTGGGAAAGCTCAAACTATAGTGTGTGTAGTTAACGGTGGTGTTAAACGACATATCGTAATCCTCTACCCGGTTTTCAACAAAGCCCTGCAGGTATTCAGATTCAAACACGCCACTCGGATTCCAGTCCTTGTCGCAATGCGTGAAAGTGTAATAATATGTTTCATCATTATCCCCGAGCAGATCGAAATGTAAAACCAGCTTTTCACCGGATCCAAGTGTGATGACAGGGTATGACAGGTTCCATTCTTCCCGGTGCAGCCGCACTGATTTGATATCACCCTGTCTGTAACCGGGATCATCACTTATATCCTGTCCGTGACTCTGACCGGTATGGACCAAAAGTAATACAGGCAGAAAAAACTTTATGCAGGCTGCATTCATATGTGAACTTATATAATTTATCAGGATACTAAATTATAAATATAACGTGAATTACGCGAGCATATTACCCGATTATTCAGATATCTCCCTCTTCAGTGCCTTCATAAAAAACATATTACTTATATTTACTTTTTGTAAAAGACTGAAGCCGATGAAAAGGGTATTCTTCCTTCTTTTTATAGCATTTCTTATTGCAGGTCTCGGGTCATGCACAAAGGAGCCCACCCTTGCCGAGGTAAAGGAAGCCCTGATACAGGGTCTTACGGAAGATATCAGTGCTGACAGTCTGCATTCGTATGTAGAATGGATGGAGGATATGGGAACAAGATTCTGCCTTGCGGATAACAGGCGGGAAGTGGCAGTAGCAATACAGGAAAAGTTTATCAGCTTTGGCTATGCATCGGCCCGGCTCGACTCCTTTCTTCTTGAAAGTACCTATCGCGATAACTATTACAGCTTATGGCAATATAATGTAATAGCAAGGCTTGAAGGGAGCCTTTATCCCGACTCATTATCCATTATGGGAGGACATTATGACAATATACTGGGTGGCAGCGACAGTGACCCTTTTACGTCCGCACCGGGGGCCAATGATAATGCAAGCGGTGTGGCCGCAGCCCTGGAGATGGCCAGGGTGATGAAGGAAAATAATTTCAGGCCGGAAGGGTCAATACTTTTTATTGCCTTTGCAGCTGAGGAACTGGGATTGTACGGCAGCCGCGATTATTGCATAAAAGCAGCCCGGGAGCAGGCTAAGATAAAGATGATGCTTAATAATGATATGATTGCTTACGAACCATCGACCGATATGGCTTCATGGAAGGTTAATATAATGGATTATGATAACTCAGCCACGCTGCCTGATGATGCGATGCGACTGGCCGCCCGGCATACAATGCTGGACACCTATACTGATAACAGCCTGAACAGGTACAGCGACAGTTTTTCCTTTTCAGAATATGGCTATCCTGCCCTGTTTTTCTTTAAGGATGCTGATGATTCTTCGTATCACAGCTTGAATGATATTACAGATAATTGTAATTTTACATATTGCAGGGAAATAGTGAAAATATGTGCTGCCTTGCTTGCAGACAGGAATATATATAATAAGTAACAATGTTTTTAATTAGATGACAGCCAAAAAGATATATACAAAACTGGTCCTGCTGACTGCACTGTCAGCAATGCAAATCCTGGCAACAGGCATCATACATGCACAATCCCCACCTGTACATTCAGTCACAGCAGCACAGCTGCAAGAGTGGGTATCATACCTTGCATCTGATGAGATGAGGGGCCGGGCCAGCGGATCGCCCGAGATGACACAGGCAGCAGGCTGGATAGCAGCGCAGTATGAGGAGTCGGGATTAATACCTCTGAAAGGACATGAGGGCTTTATTCATAAATACGCATTTCAGACAAGATCGGGTGAAGAGATCAGTGAGAGGAATGTTATTGGCATACTGGAAGGCAACAATCCCGCACTGAAAGATGAATACATACTTATTACGGCACACTTCGACCATGTAGGTGTGGGCAGGCCTGTCAGCGGCGATTCAATATATAACGGTGCCGATGATAATGCTGCCGGTACATGTACCCTGCTGGGTATTGCACGAACAATACAAGAAAAGCAGCTTAAGCCCGGACGCTCAATAATCTTTGCAGCTGTCAGCGCTGAAGAGATGGGACTGAAAGGATCCGGACATATAGCCGCTAACCCGCCTTTTCCGCTGGAAAATGTTTTTGTCAATATGAATTTTGAGATGACAGGTCATTCTGAATTTCTGGGAAGGGGTAATTATTATATGTCGGGATGCGACTATTCAAATCTCGATGAGATTATAAAGGAGATGGAAAAGGGAGGCAGTTACAATCTTATTGATACCATAGAGATAGCCAACAGGCTGTTCTATATGTCAGACAATGCATCTTTTGCAAGGGTAGAAAGGGAAGGGGAGACATATGCCGGGATACCCGGCGCTACCTTTGCCACTACTACCTTTGCCGATTATATACACAGCCCGGCTGATGAGGCGGGTTTATTTGATTTTG
Source organism: Bacteroidales bacterium (assembly GCA_041685495.1). GTDB lineage: Bacteria > Bacteroidota > Bacteroidia > Bacteroidales > VadinHA17 > UBA9300. The sequence continues at coordinate 28,901 of JAWLFR010000002.1, read as the reverse complement.
TTAATATGGCAGGCCTGGTTGATCACTTTACCAGTATTATTCTTTTCCTGTCAGAAACAGGTGAAATAGTTGACTGGACAGATAAGAGGTTCAGGCGACTCATGTAATTATACAGGCTGTATCAATAATTTATATGTTATACAGCAGTAGCTTCCATAGAGCTGCAGGGTATTTTTGTCACGGTCTGGGAAATTATGATATTTGTCATTATTCTATGTTAAATAAATAACATTAAACTAATTTCGCGTTGTTTTTAATATTATAAATAAGTCTGTATGTCCAAACAAATAAAATTACGTAAGGGGCTTGATATCAGGATGAAAGGGAAGGCTGACAAAATCCTGATACCCTGGGAGAAGCCTGACAGGTACGCTGTTAAGCCTGTTGACTTCCCTGGACTCGTTCCTAAGATGACTGTTAAGCCCGGCGCTGAGGTTAAGGCAGGTACAACACTGTTTTTTGATAAGAAAAATGAGGACATAAAGTATACAGCCCCTGCCAGCGGGGTTGTGCTGGATGTTGTCAGGGGTGAAAGACGCCGTATCCTTGAGGTGGTGCTGGAAACCAAAGGTGATGATTATGTTGATTTTGGCAAGGCTGATCCCGCTAAGCTTGAGACCGACGCCATTAAGAAGAAACTGCTTGAATCAGGCCTGTGGCCTGCAGTGCGGCAGAGGCCTTATAATACAGTGGCCAGGCCTGAAGATAAGCCTAAATCAATTTTTATCAGTGGCTATGACACTGCACCGCTGGCAGCTGACCTGGATTATATAATAGGGCTGCTGCCAAAAGAGGATTACCTTACCGGGATAAAAGTACTGAAGAAGCTTACAGACGGGAAGGTTCACCTCAATCTTAACAGCATATCTACCTCCAGCCTGCTGAAAAGCACACCGGGGGTGGAGATCAACTACTTTAAAGGACCTCACCCTTCAGGTAATGTTGGCATACAGATGCACCATATTGACCCGGTGAATAAAGGGGAGGTGATATGGCATGTTAACCTGCAGGACATAGTTGCTATGGGCCGTCTTTTCAGGGAGGGTAAATATGCTCCTGACAGGATAGTGGCACTGGCAGGGTCCGAAGTGGAAAAGCCAAGGTACTACCGTACACGTACAGGGGCATGCATAAGCAAGATTATAAAGGATAATATAGTGTCCGATAATGTAAGGTATATCAGCGGAAATGTGTTGACAGGGCATAAGATACAGGCCGACGGCTTTATTGGTTATTATGACTCAACCCTCACCGTAATACCGGAAGGTGACTATTATGAATTTTTGGGGTGGATATTACCCGGACTGAATAAATTCAGCCTCTCACGCACTTTCCTTACCTGGCTGATGCCCGGTAAAAGATATCGCCTGGATACAAACATGCACGGAGGCAACAGGGCCCTGGTTGTTACGGGTGAATATGAAAGAGTGCTGCCTATGGATATCTATCCTATGCAACTGATCAAATCAATAATGGTGGAGGATATTGACCGTATGGAGCAGCTCGGCATCTATGAGGTGGCCGAGGAGGATTTTGCCCTCTGCGAATTTGTCTGTCCGTCAAAAACCGAGATACAGTCTATCATCCGTAAGGGACTGGACCAGATGGAAAAGGAGATGAATTAAAACTATAAAAAGTATAATCTTAATAATGAAAGCATTAAGAAAGCAAATAGATAAGATTAAACCTCACTTCGAAGAGGGTGGCAAGTTTGAAAAACTTCATGCCTTATTCGATGCCATAGAGGTGCTGATCTTTGTACCTGACAGGGTGACCTCCAGGGGTTCCCATATACGCGACGGCATTGATATGAAGAGGGTAATGATAACCGTCTGGATAGCCCTCATACCCGCATTGCTTTTTGGTATCTATAATATCGGACTGCAACATTACCAGTCGATAAACGTGGAAGCCGGATTCTGGGAGATGGTGTGGTTCGGGTTTCTTAAATTCCTGCCGCTGTTCCTTGTAAGCTATATAGTGGGACTGGGTGTTGAAGTAATCTTTGCCCAGATAAGAGGACATGAAGTCAATGAAGGCTATTTTGTGACCGGACTGCTCATACCTCTTATTGTACCGGTGGATGTGCCCCTGTGGCAGCTTGCCCTGGCAGTTGTCTTCGCCGTGATAATAGGCAAGGAGGTATTCGGGGGCACCGGTATGAATATCCTTAACCCCGCACTTGTGGCCCGGGCTTTTCTCTTTTTCAGCTATCCCAAATGGATGTCGGGCGACCAGGTATGGATAGCCGGCCTCGTGAAAGGTGAGGGAGTGGCTGATACTTTCTCCGGTGCCACACCACTTGCAGAGGCTGCACTTCACCAGGTTGAAAGACTGCCTTCAGCAATGGAAATGTTTATAGGCACCATCCCGGGATCTATTGGTGAAACATCAACCCTGGCCATCCTTATAGGAGCCGCCATCCTGATATTCACCGGTGTGGGCAGCTGGAAGATCATCCTGAGCGTCTTTGCAGGAGGAATGGGTATGGCCCTGCTTTTAAATGCCTTTGCTGTTAATCCGTATATGGAGTTGCCCGCTTACTACCATCTTATAATGGGTGGATTCGCTTTCGGTGCCGTATTTATGGCTACCGATCCTGTGAGCGGAAGCCAGACAGAGACAGGTAAATGGATATATGGTTTGATGATAGGTATACTGGCAGTGCTGATAAGAGTGCTGAACCCTGCCTTCCCGGAAGGGATGATGCTGGCAATACTGTTTATGAATGTGTTTGCGCCGCTGATCGACTATTATATTATACAGGCAAACATCAAGAGAAGATTAAAAAGGGCTAACGCTAATTAAAAGATATTTGCAATGAAACAATTCAGTAACAGATATATATTCCTTTTTGCGACAGGGATGGTTGCCATTGTCGCCTTAATACTCTCTACCGCCGCCCTGCTGTTACAGCCTCTGCAGGAAAGAAATGCGGAGATAGAGAAGAAGAGCAATATCCTGGCTTCAGTGGGAGTGCAGGCAAACGCGGAAACCGCTGAAGAGCTGTACGACAAGTATATAACAGAGTCTTTTGCCCTTAACTCCGAAGCTGAGATGGTGGAAGGCGTTGACCCGTTTATTGTTGATGTAAAAAAGGAACAGAGAAAAGACCTTGATGAACAGGTATTTCCCGTTTTTGTGGCAACACTCGATGATGGCAGCAGCAGCTATATAATGCCCCTGGAAGGAAAAGGGCTGTGGGGACCGATATATGGCTATATATCACTTAAAGAAGATATGCGCACAATAAACGGTGCTACCTTCGATCATACATCGGAGACACCCGGACTCGGAGCTGAGATAAATGAAAGCTGGTTTGAAGCCCAGTTTGTTGGTAAAGAATTATTTGAAGATAATGAGTTTGTCGGCATTATCGTCCAAAAAGGAGGTGCCGAAGAGGGTGATCCGCATGCTGTTGATGCTGTATCCGGCGGAACTATTACGAGTAAGGCCCTGGAGGACATGATTTATAGCGGCCTGGTTAACTATGTTGAATTCCTGAAAAAAAATAGCGAATAAGATATGAGCGATAAAAAAGAAAGAGAACCTTTGTTCTCATCGAAAAACCTGAAATTGCTGAGAGAACCGCTGGGGCCCAATAACCCTATAACAGTGCAGGTGCTTGGTATATGCTCGGCACTGGCTGTAACAGCAAAACTGAAACCATCGGTGGTAATGGCCATATCCGTTGTGGTAGTGATGGCAGTATCAAACGTTATAGTTTCATTATTCAGGAAAGCAGTGCCTCCGAGGATAAGGATAATATTTATGCTGGTGGTGATTGCCATGATGGTGGTACTGGTCGACCAGGTGCTGAAAGCATTTGCCTTTGAAGTGAGCAAGCAGCTTTCGGTATTTGTAGGACTGATAATAACCAATTGTATTATTATGGGCCGTCTTGAAGGTTTTGCCATGGCCAATAAGCCCTGGGCCTCCTTTCTTGATGGACTGGGTAATGCAGCCGGTTACGGATGGATACTTATTGTTGTGGGATTCTTCAGGGAATTCCTGGGATCAGGAACCGTCTTCGGATATCCCGTAATGGAGAAGATAGGAATCTATGAGATTGGTTATGAGAATAACGGATTTATGATCCTGCCTCCTATGGCCCTGATAACAGTGGGCATAATTATCTGGATACAGAGAAGCCGGAACAGGGATCTGATTGATAAAAGCTAAAACAGGTTATTATGGAAAATCTAATTAATATATTCGTAAGATCGGTCTTTATTGATAATATGGTTTTTGCATACTTCCTGGGTATGTGCTCGTACCTGGCAGTGTCAAAAACAGTAAAGACTTCGGTAGGACTGGGTATGGCCGTTGTGTTTGTTCTCACAATAACCGTTCCCGTCAATTATCTTATTTATAATTTCATGCTCAAGGAAGGAGCTCTCACGTGGCTGAGCCCGGGCCTGGGCGATATAAACCTGAGCTTTCTCTCTTTCATTATGTTTATCGCAGTGATAGCATCAATGGTGCAGCTGGTGGAAATGATTATTGAGAAATTCAGCCCGGCACTGTATTCATCACTGGGTATATTCCTTCCACTTATTGCGGTTAACTGCGCCATACTCGGAGGATCATTGTTTATGGTGGAAAGGGAATATGTGAATATAGGTGAAGCAACAGTGTTCGGCTTCGGGTCAGGGGTTGGATTCCTGCTGGCTATAGCGGGAATAGCAGCCATAAGAGAGAAGATACAATATTCAAATGTGCCGGCACCGCTGAGGGGACTGGGTATAACATTTATAATTACCGGGCTTATGGGTATTGCTTTCATGAGCTTTATGGGTATTAAACTGTAAAATTGCATTATTATGATATTAGCTACATCCACCATAGGTGTTATCGCAATAAGTATACTGGTGTTCCTGCTGGTTATACTACTGCTTGTAATAATACTTTTGTATGCAAGAAAAAAACTGGTGCCGCAGGGCGATGTAAAACTCAAGGTTAATGATGATGAGATGATAGTGTCGCCGGGCAATAATGTTATGGCAACATTGTCAGCCCACGACATATACCTGCCCTCAGCATGCGGCGGAGGTGGTACCTGTGGGCAGTGCAAATGCCAGATATTCGAGGGCGGAGGATCTATACTGCCAACAGAAACAGGCTTTTTCACCAGGAAAGAACAGCAGAATAACTGGCGGCTGGGTTGCCAGGTGAAGATACGGGAAGACATGGTTATCCATGTGCCTGAAGAGGTGATGGGTGTTAAGAAATGGGAATGCGAGGTGGTATCCAATGATAATGTGGCCTCCTTTATTAAGGAATTCGTTGTTAAGCTGCCGGAAGGCGAAAGCATGGACTTCAGGCCCGGTGAATATATTCAGATAGATGTACCTGAATTTGATGTCTCTTTCAAGGATATACAGGTAAACGAGGAATTCAAGGATGAATGGGATAAGTTCAAGATGTGGGACCTTAAGCTGAAAAACAGCGAAGAGACAATACGCGCCTACTCAATGGCCAATCACCCTGCCGAAGGGAATATTATTATGCTGAATATACGTATTGCCACACCCCCGTGGGACAGGAAGAAAAACAGGTGGATGAATGTACCCCCGGGTATATGCTCCTCATATGTTTTTACGCGTAACCCCGGTGACAAGGTGATGGTATCAGGTCCGTATGGCGATTTCCACATAAAAGACACCGATAATGAAATGATATATATTGGAGGTGGCGCCGGTATGGCCCCGCTCAGATCCCATATATTCCATCTCTTCCATACACTGAAGACAGACCGTAAGGTTTCATACTGGTACGGTGCACGGTCGCGCCGCGAAGTGTTCTACGAGGAAGAATTCAGGGCGATAGAAAAGAAATTCCCGAACTTCACCTTTAACCTTGCACTGTCAGAACCACTGCCCGAAGATAACTGGAAAGGATATACAGGATTTATACATAAGGTGCTGTATGATGAGTACCTCAGTAAACTGGATGAGCCTGAAGAGATAGAGTATTATCTCTGCGGGCCTCCCCTGATGAATGATGCCGTACTTAAACTCATGTATGACCTGGGTATACCCGATGAGAATGTGGCATTTGATGATTTCGGAGGATAGACGCATCAAATAAATAAAAAAGGCTTAGCTGCCTGAAGCTGATAGGATAGAAATCAAAAAGGAGAGCTGTTGGGAACAGCTCTCCTTTTTTACTTATCCTTTGAAGATAGGGGAAAGGGGAATATGAAAACAAATCTTCAAAATCAAATCTATAACTTTATTTTATCATTTGCAGATTATTTTGGTTAACTATACCTAATAATCCATGAATGATATTATTCTTTACAGGAAAGTTAATTTTATATTCTTTCAGATATTATTAATTTCGTCATAAATTACGCGAGCGCTTCCCCGAAGTTTTACTCCGGGCTTAGCGAGTACAGCTATGGCGGAGCAGTGGCACAGGGTAAGTAAAAAAATATTAAGTATATGAATAACAGGTATTTATTATTGATCATATTGCTCACTGCATTCTTATATTCCTGTCAGAAGGGAGAACAGGTGCAGTCCAGGATACAGGGACTGACACAGGGTACAGGCTATTCCGTAATATGGTACCATGATAAATCGGATGATACTACAGAGCTCAGGGAGGATATCGGCAGGCTGCTGGCCGATGTCGATAGCTCACTGTCAACATATAACCCCCATTCCATCATATCACTGGTAAACAGGAATGAAGCAGTGGAACTGGATAGCCTCTTTATAAATGTTTTTAACAGGTCTTACGAGATATGGGAACTGACAGATGGTGCCTTTGACATAACTGCTGCACCGCTTATCAATGCATGGGGATTCGGACCGGATGCCACAAAACGCTTTAACGAGAGTATCAAGAACAGGCTTATGGAGCTTGTAGGCATGGATAAGATAAAGATAGAGAAAGGACTGGTGGTGAAGAGCGATCCTGATATGTGCCTTGATGTGAATGCTATTGCCCAGGGATATACCGTTGATATAATACATGATTATCTCTGTTCAATGGGATATGACCGCTTCCTGGTGGAGGTGGGAGGCGAGGTGCGTACAAAAGGTAAAAAACTTAATGACGAGCCCTGGCTTATTGGTCTGGATAAACCAACAGACGGTAATATGAGTCCGGGTGTGCACAGGCAGGCTGATATTAAACTGGTGAACAGGGCACTGGCCACCTCCGGCAATTACAGGAAGTATTATATAGAAGACGGTATTAAGTATTCACATACCATAAACCCTAAAACAGGATATCCTGTAAGGCATAAATTGCTGAGTGCCACTATTATAGCGGATGACTGCATGACGGCCGACGCACTGGCTACATCATGTATGGTGCTTGGACTCGAAGGTGCTAAAGAAATGATAGTAAGAGTGGAAAACATAGAGGCTTACCTTGTGTATTCAGGCGGCGACGGCGAATTCAGAACCTGGTTTACCGAGGATATGATTGACTACCTGTCTGATTAAACCTGATCTATTTTATGCTGCCACAGCTTGAGCAGCCAGGGAACTCGTCCGTGGGCTGACAGCCAACATCAATGCTCTGTGCACACCGGATACCGCGCCTTGCCATCTCCTTATTACGGCCAACATGGGTTTCGGGAAAGCGCCCGGCCCGTGTAAAAAGGATCTTGACGGCCAGTCCGATAAGGGCTATCACAACAAATACAAAACTTAAAAGCAGTAATTTTATAAACATATTGAGATAAATTCCTAAATTGTAAAATATTGGTTACAAATATAATAAAACATTTTGATTATCATCTTTAAAACAAGAGGGCCTGATTTTTGTTTACCAGTAGAAAGACTTTTTAAAACTTTGAAAAAAGGGTTAATTTTATTATTCCATAAATAGTTTGTCGTAATAGATTAGCCGCAAACCTGAACAAATAAACAGCAATGGAGAAGCAGGAAAAAACACAGAAGAAAACACAGAAGAAAACGTCGGAAAAGTATAACACTAAAGAAGTATTAGCAGACTACAGGCTGGCCAATCTCAGCAGGAACTTAAGCGTTATAGGCCGTCGTGAGGTACTTTCAGGAAAGGCTAAATTCGGCATATTCGGTGATGGTAAGGAGATAGCCCAGCTGGCACTGGCCAAAGAGTTCAAAGATGGCGACTGGCGCTCAGGTTATTATCGCGATCAGACATGGATGATGGCCATGGACCTGTACAACGCCGAAGAATTTTTTCACCAGCTCTATGGGAGTCCCGATCCGGAACTGAACCCTGGCAACGAGGGCAGGATTTTTAATAACCACTTCTCCACACCCAATATAAATAAGGATGGCAGCTGGAAAGAGCTTACAAAGCTGAAGAATTCCTCTGCTGACATATCGCCCACGGCCGGGCAGATGCCCAGGCTGCTGGGACTGGCCTACGCCTCAAAGATGTTCAGGGAGAACAAAGATCTGGCTGATTATAAGAAGCTGTCAATAAAAGGTAATGAGGTGGCCTTCGGGTCAATAGGCGATGCCAGTACCTCTGAAGGGCATTTCTGGGAAACAATGAACGCAGCAGGTGTGCTGCAGGTGCCAATGGCCCTTTCAGTATGGGATGACGGGTATGGTATATCGGTGCCAAAAAAGTACCAGACAACCAAAGGCAGTATATCGGAGGTACTGAAAGGCTTCGAGAGTAAGAAGAAGGGTGAGGGTATCAGGATATTCAAAGCAACTGGATGGGATTACCCCGGCCTTATTGAGACCTACAGGAAAGGTATAGAAATATGCAGGCGTGAGCATGTTCCGGTGCTTTTTCATATTGAAGAGGTTACACAGCCGCTGGGACACTCAACATCAGGCTCGCATGAGAGATATAAGGATGAGGAGAGGCTGCAGTGGGAGAAAGACAATGACCCCATAAAAAAGATGAAGGAATGGATACTGGCAGAGGGGATAGCCGGAGAAGAGGAGCTGGAGAAGATAGAGAAAGAGGCAGATGCGGAAGCCAAAGCTGCCCGCAAGAAAGCATGGAACGCTTTCCAGGAACCTATAAAGATAGAGAGGGATGCCCTGGTGAAACTGGTCAGGGAGAAAGACTGCAGCTGCGATAGTAAGGGCAAGGAAGACACTGTGGAAAATATTATTGGTGAGCTGGAGAAAGTGATGCACCCCATACGTAAGGATAATTTTGTGGCTGCACGGCGTATCATTCGTAATGTATGCGCCAACTGCAAAAAGAAGGACAGCCTGAAGGATGACCTGCAGGCATGGCTGAAAAGGAACAGGCAGGACGGCTACCAGAGGTATAATACCTACCTGTATAACGAAACAAAAACGTCGGCCCTGAAAGTGGAAGGCGTTGAACCGGAATATTCGGATGACTCTCAGGAGGTGCCCGGACGCGAAGTGCTGAAAGCCAATTACGAGGTGCTGTTCGCCAAAAACCCCCTGCTCCTTACCTTCGGTGAAGATGCAGGTAAGATAGGGGGCGTAAACCAGAGCTATGAAGGACTGCAGTCAACATTCGGTGAGCTGAGGGTTACAGATACAGGTATAAGGGAAGCTACCATACTGGGACAGGGACTGGGACTGGCATTGCGCGGACTGCGACCCATAGCAGAGATACAGTATCTCGACTACCTGCTGTATGCCCTGCAGGGAATGAGTGATGATGTGGCTACAACACACTACCGTACAGCAGGTAATATGGTGGCACCTCTGATAGTGAGCACACGCGGACACAGGCTTGAAGGGATATGGCACAGCGGCTCGCCGCTGGCCATGCTTATTAATGCAGTAAGAGGTATGTGGGTATGCGTGCCCCGTGATATGACCAGGGCCTCGGGCTTCTATAATACCCTGCTGGCAGCACAGGATCCGGGTATAGTGGTTGAACCCCTGAACGGTTACAGGCAGAAAGAAAGGAAACCGGATAACCCGGGCGAATATAAAATACCACTGGGAGTGCCCGAGATACTGACCGGGGGTGAGGATATAACAGTGGTGTCATACGGCTCTACTCTAAAGGTGGCCATGGAAGCTGTTAAGCATCTTCGTGACCATGATATATCGGTTGAACTGATTGATGTGCAGACATTATTGCCCTTTGACATCAATGGTATAATAAAAGAATCGTTGAAAAAAACAGGCAGGATACTGTTCCTGGATGAAGATGTGCCGGGTGGTACAACGGCCTATATGATGCAGGAGGTGCTGGAGAAGCAGAACGGGTGGTTTTATCTCGACAGTAAACCGGCTACACTCAGCGCCAAAGAACACAGGCCGGCCTATACAACAGACGGTGACTACCTGTCAAAGCCATCAGCAGAGGATATATTTGATGTTGTTTACAATATGATAAGGGAGGCTTATCCTGATAAGTATCCTGACTTCCTGGCATAGCCTGCCGGGATTCAATTGCTGCGGGATTCTGACCCCTGCCTTAGCGATGAATGACAGCATTCAGCCAGCAGAATGATCAGATATCCCTTCTGTCATCTTCCGAATGTATCTTACCTGCTTTCCTGTCATCGCTTATCCTGCGGATCTTGATATTAAAGGCAGCCATAAAGATGCTCATAAAAGGACTGATGATATTAAAGAAGCAGTAAGGGGCGTAGGTGAAGGTGGATACGCCCAGTACCCCGGCCTGTGTAGCCCCGCAGGTATTCCAGGGTATAAGCACCGAGGTAACCGTACCGGAGTCTTCCAGGGTACGGCTTAACACCTCCGGCTTCAGGTCCATATCGCGGTAGATCTTCGAAAACATGCGTCCCGGTACAACAATAGCCAGGTACTGGTCGGAGGCCGTAACATTGAAGAAAAGGCATGTGCCGGCGGTAGCAGCCACCAGACTGCCTGCATTATGCACCACCCTCATGATATATCCTGTTATCTTAAGCAGCATACCCGCCGATTCCATCACCCCGCCAAAGACCATGGCTGTGATAATAAGCCATATGGTGTTGAGCATGCCCGCCATGCCGCCGGTAGACAGCAGCTCATTGACCGAGCTGTTATCGGTGACAACAGCCACACTGCCAAACATGGTGCGCATAACACTGATATAGGACTGCTTGACATAGCTGCCTTCAATACCGGCTACCTCGCGTACCACGTCGGGTTGCATGATAACGGCAAAAACAGCGCCTGCCAGTGTTCCTGCAATAAGGGCGGGCAGCGGCGGCACCTTTTTTATTATTATGAATATAAGGAAAGCCGGGACTACCAGCAATATGGGGTTAACATCGAACTTATTGTCTATGGATGTCATCACCGTTTCTATATCTGTGGCATTTGATTCCATCTTGCCGGTAAAGCCAATGATCAGGAAGATGATAAGGGTTATGATAATACTGGGCCCTGTGGTATAGATCATATACCGTATATGAGTGAACAGGTCGGTGCCTGCCATGGCAGGTGCCAGGTTGGTGGTGTCTGATAAGGGCGACATCTTATCTCCGAAATAAGCTCCGGACAGTATGGCGCCGGCAACAAGACCCTTATTAAAACCCAGGGTGGTGCCTATGCCCAGCAGGGCTATACCTATGGTTGCCACAGTGGACCATGAACTGCCGGTGGACAGCGACACAATGGCGCATATTATAACACTGGCAACCAGAAAGATAGTGGGGTTGAGTATCTTGAGGCCGTAATATATCAGCATGGGCACCACACCGCTGATCATCCATGTTCCGGCCAGGGAGCCGATAAGAAAAAGTATCAGTATGGAGGGCATGGCCGATCCTATGCTGTCCACTATTGACTTTCTGACCGATTTCCACTTATGTCCCAGTCTTACCGCTATCAGTCCGGCCACGGTAGCTGACAGTATAAGAGCTATCTGGTTGGCTCCTGACAGGGTGTCGTCACCAAAGAACCTGACATTGAGTGTCAGCAGGATAATTAACAGCATGATAGGTATTAAAGCCTCTATTAACCGCGG
>JAWLFR010000002.1:0-16918 GCA_041685495.1 Bacteroidales bacterium | reverse complement strand
ATACGCTTCTTCCTGGGTTACTCCGGCTGGGGCGAAGGGCAGCTCGAAAAGGAGCTTATTGAGAATTCATGGGTTATTGCTGATGTGGCCCCTGAAATAGTCATGAAATACCGCAAGGAGGACAGCTGGAAGATGGTACTGCGCTCACTTAAGAAAAGATACCGGCTCTGGGCCGAATTTCCTGACAGTCCAGAAATGAATTGAGAGCTGTATCCCGCAACCACACCGGGCCATGCGAAATAAACTGAACCGGCTACTGGCGGATCAGGACCCCGAAATGAATTAAAAGGTGCTTTTTTACTAATGCAATATCTTGAAGACAAGCTCTTTGAGCAGGTCACCCTCTTCGGATGATATATTACCCACACCCTTTGATTTCATATCGAACTCCCGCAGCAGGCTTATTACCTGCACTGTCTTGCGGGCGTTAAAGTTGCGGGAGGCCATCTCGTACTCACTGACGAAATAGGGATTTATCTTAAGGACGGATGCCACATTATTCCTCGACCTGTCGCTGAGGAAATGGTATATCAGCAGCTTCCTGAAGAAGGAGAAAATAGCTGCCATGGTTACCGGCATGGGATTATCTTTGGGATTATGGCCAAAATGGTTCACTATAAGGTTGGCCTTCAGGGTATCCCTCCGTCCTATGGCGTTCTGCAGCTCAAAATTATTAAAATCCTTGCTTATGCCTATGCGCTTTTCAATATCTGCGGCGGTGATATTATGCTCGTCCTCCGGCAGAGCTATAAGCAGCTTATCCAGCTCGTTCACTATGCGTGAAAGATCAGATCCCAGGTATTCGGTCAGTATATGACTGACATTCCTCTCTGCCTTAATATTGTGTTCGTTCAGGTAATTATCTATCCAGTCCGGCACCTGGTATTCCCTCAGGCGCTCAGAGGTGAACAGCTCAACATTCTTGTTTTTGTTAAGCTCCTTATACAGTGAGGTGCGCTTGTCCAGCTTTTTGTATTTATAACTTATAACCAGCACGGTACTATCCAGGGGATGCTGCAGGTAAGTACTCAGCCTGTCCAGATCCCTCAGATAGTGTGCTTCCTTTACTATCACCACCTGCTGGTTGGCCATCATGGGAAAGCGCCGGGCCGTATTGATTATTGAGGGCATATCCGTTTCTTCACCATAAAGAACAACCTGGTTGAAAGATTTCTCTTCCTCGCTGAGTACATTATCCTCTATATAGTCAATGATAAGATCTATATAATAAGGCTCATCGCCGTTAAGGAAATATACATTTTTATATATCCTGTTTTTAAGATCTGAAATTATCCTCTTGTAGTGATTGTTCATAATCTAAAACCTCAGGTGTTTGACTGACATGGCATTCTCTTTTATCTCCTTCATGGTTTCTATCCCTATACTCAGATGTATCTCTGTATAATGGTCACTTATCTCTTTATCACTCTTCTCGGTCTTAATACCTGCCGATATCATGGGCTGGTCTGAAACCAGCAGCAGGGCACCTGTAGGTATCTCGTTGGCAAAACCAACGGTGAAGATGGTTGCCGTCTCCATATCTATGGCCATTGCCCGCGTCTTCTGCAGGTACTTCTTAAACCTGTCATCATATTCCCATACACGCCTGTTGGTGGTATATACAGTGCCGGTCCAGTATTCGAGCGACTTCCTGGTGATAACAGAAGACATGGCTATCTGTATCTTAAGAGAGGGCAGTGCCGGTACTTCCTGGGGAAGGTAATCACTTGATGTGCCCTCGCTGCGTATGGCAGCTATGGGCACGATAAGATCGCCCAGCTTGTTCTTCCTTTTCAGTCCGCCGCACTTACCCAGGAAAAGCAGGGCCCTGGGCCTTACTGCGGACAGCAGGTCGGTGATGGTGGCTGCGTTGGGACTGCCCATACCGAAATTGATTATGGTTATACCCTCTGCTGTGGCACTGGGCATATTTCTTTCTATACCGTCAACCTTCACATCATGTTTATCTGCAAAAAGCTGCACGTAATTCTGGAAATTAGTTAACAGGATGTATTTCCCGAACTCTTCTATCTTTTTTCCGGTATACCGGGGCAGCCAGTTATTTACTATCTCAGATTTTGTTTTCACAGGCTTCTTTTTGTGTTTTTATCTTAGTCCATCGCAATCATAATCCCGGTTTTCTTCTTTATCGTCTGTAAAAAATGCTTATGTTCATTTCGATGATTGACCGGAATTGTATTAATCTGAATATATTTGTTTTTTATATTAAACAGCTATCCAAAAATACAAAACAAAGGTGAAAGAACTTAACCTGCCGGCATATTCATTCAGGTTTAAATCAGGTGACGATGGTAAGGCATTGATATTCGATAATATACGCAGGAAGTTTGTGGCGCTGACACCTGAGGAGTGGGTAAGGCAGCATTTTATTAATTACCTGGTAAACGAGAGGCGGTATCCGGCTGGACTGATAGCCGTTGAGGTGATGTTCAGGATGAACAGTCTGGTGCGGCGTGCTGACATACTGGTATATGATAGGCAGGGCAGGCCGCTGTTGCTTGTGGAATGCAAGGCGCCTGATGTGAAGGTCTCTGCAGCTGTTTTTGACCAGATAGTATCATACAATATTAAATTCAGACTCAGGTATATAGTGGTAAGCAACGGCATGCAACATTATGCCTGCTCCACCGACCCGGAGAAAGGCCAATGGTCATTCCTGCAAAGCATACCCTTTTACGATGAGCTGGAAAAAAATAAAGAAGATGATTGATGTGTGTTGTGCCATAATAAGGAATGATGAATACCAGGTGCTTGTGGTACAGAGGGGTCCGGGTAGCGATCATCCAATGAAATGGGAGTTTCCAGGGGGTAAGATAGAAGACGGCGAGACAGTGTCTGACAGCATTATCAGGGAGATTGACGAAGAGCTGGCAATGGATATCATCATTATTGATGAGATGCCTGCTGTTGAATATGATTATGGTTTTAAACAGGTGCGGCTCTTTCCTCTTGTATGCGATACACTGTCAGATGAGCCGCGACTGTCAGAGCATGCCGCTTTCAGGTGGCTGAGTCCGCAGGAGCTCAAGAACGCAGACCTCTGCGGGGCTGATATTATCATTGCAGACCGGTACCTGGGGCGTTATGGTAAGGACTTAACCTGGCATCAGCCGGTGGAGGCTGATATTGAGGAGTCTGACAGGCAGAAGATAAGAGAGATGCTTTCAGGCAGGGGCGGTTACGCTGCATGCGATATAATGGCTGAACAGATGATTGAGAATGAAGTGATAATGCAGCTGCTGTTCAGTTATTCCATGGATAGCGACAGGGCGCTGGCTTTCAGGGCATCATACAGCATATCCCTGGCCGAGGAGAAGGCTCCGGGTACAGTTGCACCTCTTTACGGACAGATGGCTGAATCATTGAACATACTGCAGAATGAGTCGGTGATACGCAGCTTTCTGAAGGTGCTCAATACTGTGGATCTTATGATGCTGTCTGATGATCAGCGTGGTATCATTACTGATAGCTGCTTTACATGGCTGGGCAGTACCGGCACCTCCATTGCCGTAAAGGCATATTCCATGGATGCTTTGTACAGGCTGAGCCGTATATACCCTGAGCTGGTTAATGAGCTGCGCTCTTCGGTTATGAGTGCCATGGAAAAAGGATCCGCGGGCGTAAAAGCCCGCGGATACCATGTACTGAAGATGTTAAATCCTTAACCCTGAGCGGGATATCCCGCTATCCTAATACCACCTTCTGTTTGTTCTCTTATCCTTGTCATTCACATCATTGGCATCGAGTACGAACATACCCCTTCCGTGAGTGGCTATTATTATCATATTATCCCTTGGATGGATCTGCAGGTCATGGACATAGGCAAAAGGCAGGTCGCCAAGCACCTCGTAACTCTCACCACCGTTCTTGCTGACATAAACGCCTGCATCGGTGCCTACATAAAGTATATCACTGTTAACAGGGTCCTCCCTTATAACATTGACCGGTCCAACAGGTATGTTGGATGATATATCCGTCCAGGTATCACCAAAATCTGTTGATTTCCATACGTATACCTGGAAGTCGTCATCACGCCTGCCTGTCTGAGTCATATATACTGTTCCCAGGTCATACTGAGAGGCCACCAGCCTTGATACCCACCTTTCCGGTACCGGGTCACTGCGTATCTCTGTCCAGTTCTCTCCTCCGTCCTTTGTTCTCCACAGCCTGCCGTCATCGGTGCCTGCATAGAGGAGCCCGAATTTGATAGGCGACTCGTCAAAGGCAGAGATGGTCTGGTAGCTTATATCTCCCATCTTCTCAGGATCGTTATAGCTGAGATCAGGACTGATATATTCCCATGTGTCACCCCTGTCGCGCGACATAAGGACGTACTGCATGCAATGGTAAACAATATCCTGGTTATGAGTCGACAGCAGTGTCGGGCTCACCCACTGGCCCCTGAGTCGCGGCTCATTTTCATATGTTTCCGGCAGTATGGCTTTCCTTTCCGCCGGGTATGTGTCTATCTTTGCTCTCTCCAGGTTACCGTAGAAAGAGCTGGCATAAACAGTGTTATTATCATCCCTGTTAACGGCATGTGTGCTTCCTTCTGCACCCAGTATACGGTCAAACGGCACAGGCTGTACATTATCACGCCCCCTGCTCATATCCACTTCGGCAAAGAAACTGTGATGGTCCTGTATTGATCCGTAAACCCTGAAGGGGGTATTGAAATCATACTCTATATTATAGAACTGTGCCAGGGGTAGCTCCTCGATGGGATATTTCCATGTCTCGCCCTTGTCGTAGGATATTGTCAGTCCCCCGTCCTGCACGTTAAGCAGGTAATTGCCGTTATCCGGATCAATCCAGAGGCCGTGGTGGTCGGCATGCGGTCCGCGCAGCCTCTTAAATGTCCTGCCCCCGTCAGTACTCTGGCTGAGGGGTATACCCATTATATATATGGTATTGGGATCAGAGGGGTCAACCCTTATCTGCCCGAAGACCCATCCGTAGGTAGATGAATGTCTTTCCATATACGTTTTCATCTCCGGTGTTAAACCACTTACCTGCTTCCAGCTGTCGCCGCCGTTATCAGTCTTGTATACCGTGGCCCCCTTGATGATATCCTTCTTCTGCCTCCCGTAGGAGTCGAGGTCGCCGGGCTCGGCTTCATATGCTACCTCGTAGTTGTCTACCAGTGCATACAGGATATCCGGATCGCTGGCTGATATGTCTATGCCTATGCGTCCCAGGTCGCCCGGTGCAGGCAGTCCGTTGATTATCTTTTCCCATGTTTTGCCACCATTGGTAGATTTCCATATGGCGCAGTTCTCGGTCTCTTCATTTGTGCGCGGGTCGTTCCACTTTAACCTCATCCTTTCCCACGTCGTACAGTAAACGGTGTTTGGTCGCCTGGGGTCCAGCACAAGGTCAAAGACACCGGTCATATCATCTATATAAAGAACCTTTTCCCATGTTTCACCGCCGTCAGTGGTCTTAAACAGTCCTCTCTCTTCATTAGGGGTCCATTCATGACCCGTGGCTGCAACATACACTATATCGGTGTTTTTTGGATTAATCCTTATGCGGCCTATGGTCATGGTGTTTTCCAGGCCCATATTTTTCCATGTCTTGCCCCCGTCAGTGGTTTTATAGACACCGTTGCCCGCATTGGAACTCCTGAAGATATTGGCTTCGCCGGTACCTACCCATACAACATCGGGATCATCCGGGTCAATGGCCAGATCACCTATCGAAGCTGTTGGCATATCATCAAATACAGGCTCGAAGGTGGTACCTTCATTTTCTGATTTCCACACACCGCCGGTGGCAGAGCCTATCCATATGGTATATGTTTCACCCCTCGGCATTACCGCTTCCACATCGGTACAGCGTCCGCTGATATTGGTGGGACCAATATATTGCCAGTGCAGGTCGCTGAACGATGATCTCTCTTTCATGGCTTCGTGCCCGGCAAACATATTCACCTTCTCTTTGCCGCTCAGTACAGGCTGCTTTGTCTGTGCCTGTATGCCGGTTGAAATAATAAAGGTCAGTGCCAGCAGTAAACTAAATTTAAATACTCTTTTCATAGGTTTGATAATTTTTATTCACTTTGTTCTTAATCGTTTTACAAAGCTTTAATGGTTTTTAAGAATAACGAACTATAACTTTATAGTATGAAGTAAATATACGGGAAATAACGTAAATTTCACACTTGTTTTTCTATGTTGTATAAAATAAGAACAGGCTCTCCCGGTAGGGAAGCCTGCTCTTTGACCTAAAACCTGATGAATAAAGAAGAATCTTTCAGTCTTTTGCTGCGTACAGTATATTATTATAATCTTTAATAAGCCTTGGGTAGTAAACGGATATCAGTTTAAGGTATTCTGCCTCTGATTTTGCATCCCGTGTAATAAGTTTCTGGTGATAATATTCCTTTTTATCCAGCTTATGCAAGGGGGTTGATAAGCCCTCTTCCTGAAAATGTTCATCGATAAGCCTGGCTCCGAAAAAGTTATTATGACATATATATTCTATCACCATCTTATCGGATATAACCAGGAAGCGTGTTACACCTTTCCTGCTGTCATCAACCGCCACACATATGCTGTCCGGCGAATTCTCATACTGTATATGGTATGCCCTGAGAGGGTCGCCCTTTATCATTTCAAACTCACCTGTTTCTTCTATTGTGTATATGCCCAGCATGGTGTGTGTACTGCCCTGTGCCACAGGTGACGAAGGTTGTGCTGCCGCTGTGAAGGCTAATGATATAAAGGCTGCTATTAATGTCTTTTTCATGATTTCCTGCTTTTTTGTTCCGGTGTAATAAATCCTTTCAGTGGTCTCAGTCTTATTTTTTAGTTTTCAGTATAGAGACGCCTAAATAATACGGATGTTGCAGGAAAAAATGATATTTTTTATTAAGCTTATTTATCCTCCTCTTCTTCGGGCTCAACAGAGGATACTCTGCCATGGTATGATATGGTGCTTGTCTTTGATGAGGCCACCGTCAGCCTTGCATTCCTGTCCGGCCCTATGTCAAGGGTAATACGGTACTTATCCGATTCACCCATGGCGGTGAAGTTAACCAGCACCCGGTGGCGGCCGTCACTCTCCTCTATCATGAGGTCTTCCATCCTGTCATTTATACTTATGCCTGACTGCCTCTGTGGATCAGCCATATGCCTGACCCCGAAAAAAGGCATAAAAGCCTGGACATCATAATACCTGACGGTAAGGTAATTATTGGTGCCGCTTATATCCACCGATGAATAGCCGGCCGGATAGGCACGTGTGGCGGTAAACTCGTACAGGCCGGAATGCACCATCTCCTTTATACCGGCATACCCTTCCTGTATCTTTTTCTCCCTCCTGTCTCGCCTTTCTTCAACCTTCCTCGAAAGGGGAGCACACTGCCATAATAGCAGTGGTATTATAAGCAGTATCGTTATTTTAAAAATAATTGTCTTCATAATACTTTCTATTGCCTCATAAAAAATACAAAAAAATATATTTATAATGAAATATCTTCAGCCGCCTTCAAAAAAGCCGGGACAATCATCTGGCTTATTATCTTTATTTATTAATAATCAGTATCTTTAAGTTTATTTTAGCATAGTTATGGACAGACAATTCGGATCTAAGGCAGAGAACAGCTTTTATAAACAGGCCGGTAATTACAGCATAACAACACAGATACCATATATACTTGTCGATAACTTTCCCCGGCTGGGATTGCTGACTGCACTTCGCTTCCTGGAGTGGGTGTCGGAAAATCCTGAAGGGGTCATCAGCCTGCCCACGGGCAAGACACCTGAATATTTCATTAAGTATACCCGTTACCTGCTTGATAACTGGGAAGGCAAAAAAGTGAGGGACCTGCTGTCCCGTCACGGCATGGGTGCTATGGCAAAGCCGGATACGAGGGGACTCCATTTTGTGCAGATGGATGAGTTTTACCCTATTAACCCCGCACAGCATAACAGCTTCTATAATTATGTCAATAATTTTTATATAGACCAGCTCGGGCTTGAACGTTCCAACTGCCTTACCATGAACTCGGTTACAGTGCCGCTGCCAGGCGACATGCACTACAGGGAGGTGTTCCCTGACCTTGGCATAGACCTGAGCCTCAGGTCGAGGGGACCTGAAACGGGGATGGAAGAGTTACAGCAGAAAGCTATCTTTATGATTGATAACTGGTGCTCATCATATGAGAGGCAGATAAGGGAGATGGGAGGTATAGGCTTCTTCCTGGGAGGTATTGGTCCCGATGGGCACATAGCCTTTAATACCAGGGGATCAGACCTGTATTCAACAACAAGACTTACAGCCACTAACTTCGAGACACAGGCTGCGGCTGCCGGCGACCTGGGGGGCATAGAGGTGTCGGGCAGCAGGCTGGTGATAACCATCGGTCTGGAGACCATAACATATAATCCGGAGGCCACAGCCATTATCTTCGCAGCCGGCGAGGCCAAGGCGGGGGTCATCAGGGATGCCCTGGAAAACAGTATGAACACCCTGTATCCTGCAACAGCCCTGCAAAGGCTGGATAACAGTGTGTTCTATCTTACAGGGGGGGCAGCCTCTGCTCTCACCGACAGGAAAGACTGGTACTACATGAGGGGTGAGTGGACAGATGAAAAGACTGAAAGGGCAGTTATTGACCTATGCGTTAAGCTGGATAAATATTCCAGGCATATAAGCCTTAAGGATCTGCAGGATGACAGGTATTGCTCCATGATACCCTCACTTAGCCCGCAAACGGTGATGAATGTAGTGGAATCGATAAGGAAGAAGATACAAAGAGGTATGGTGAAGGAAAAGAACGAAGTGATATACCATACCGGTCCCCACCACGATGATATAATGCTTGGTATACTGCCCAAATGTACCAGGCAGGTACGCTATGCTTCCAACGATGTGCATTTCAGCGTTCTTACCTCCGGCTTTACAGCCGTTACGGACAGGTTTATGGAAAGCATACTGCTCAACACCCTAAAGCTGCTGCAACATGGCGAGATACAGATGATATATTATCCTGACTTTTTCGGGGGAGGATATAAGATGAAAAGGTATAAGGACATATATCACTACCTTAATGCTACGGCACAACGCAACCATGCAGGCATGCGCCGGGGTATCTCACACCGGGTGGTGAGGGGACTGGTTGAGATATGGGGACTCAGGGACAAGATGCAGCTGATACAAACCATCAATGAGGTGATAAGGACCCTGCAGAGCTATTATGCCGGAAGCAAAAGTCCACCCCGTATACAGCAACTCAAAGGAATGGTGCGTGAGTTTGAGGAGGAGCTGGTATGGGCCCATTATGGAGTGCCTATAAGGAATATACACCATCTGAGACTTGGATTCTATAAGGGCGACATCTTTACCGGGCAGCCAGAGTATGATCGTGATGTGGAACCGGTGCTGGAGGAGCTGCGAAGGATAGAGCCCGGGATAATAAGCCTTGCGCTTGACCCCGAAGGCAGCGGTCCGGATACCCATTACAAGGTCCTGCAGGCGATAGCAGCAGCAGTCAAAGAGTGGGGCAGGGAGAAAGACCTGTCAGGGCTCAGGGTGGTGGGTTACAGAAATGTGTGGTACCGCTTTCATCCCGCAGAGGTGAATACCATAGTGCCGGCCTCCCTTAACTCCATGGCCGTACTGGAAAGCTCCTTTGAGCAGTGCTACGGGAGCCAGGTTAATGCCTCATTCCCGAGCCATGAGTATAAGGGTAAATTCAGTGACCTGACAAGGAAAATATGGGTTGAGCAGCTTAAACAAATACAGCTGCTGACAGGCAAAGCTTTTTTCTATGACAGTGACAAGCCCATACTGAGGGCAACACACGGGCTTGTGTACCTGAAGGATATGTCAGCTGATGAGTTTATTGGCATGGCCGGCGAGCTGGAGCAGCAGGTGGAGGGCATAGGAGTATTAAAGTAAGAGACAGGAGCCGGTATTTTTCTTTTTTATACTTTAACTTGCTCTGAATGATTTATTATCTATATTTATCGTGATTATCGCTTATTTAAAATCTAAACCATGAATCGACCATGAATCGACCATGAGTCGACCATGAATCTACCTTGAAAACTAAAAATTTTATGCAGATGAAAAAAATCTTTTTGACATTTATTGCCCTGGGCCTTGTATCGGGACTGATGGCAGGGGGGCTGGTAACCAATACAAACCAGAGTGCCAGCTATACCCGTATGATGTGCCGCGATGCCACCATCGGTGTTGATGCCGTTTATTATAACCCTGCCGGCCTCACTAAGCTGGGTAACGGCCTGCACCTGTCGGTGAGCAACCAGACCATCAGGCAGACAAAGACCATAACAAATAATTATGACTACCTGTCCGGTACACCTGTAGAATATACGGGTGAAGTATCGGCTCCCATCTTCCCTTCAGTGTATGCAGCTTTTAAGCTGGGTAAATTTGCTGTTTCCGCAGGCTTCAACCCCATAGGCGGGGGTGGCGGTGCTGAATTCAATAACGGCCTGCCCTCATTCGAGATGATGGTAGCCAGCATAGTGCCACTGCTTCAGGGTCAGCTGGCTCCGCTGGACCAGGGGATAGAGGCAATGACAGGAACCGATCCCATGTTCCGCAATGTACAGTCTTACAGCGCAGATATCTCTTTTACCGGCAGCTCTGTTTATTATGGTACACAGGTAAACTTTTCCTATGAGCTGAACAGGATGATATCCGTGGCCCTGGGAGCAAGGTATGTGATGGCTAAAAATACATATACAGGCTATGTTAATAATGTGGATATAACAGCAGCACCCAATCCCGACGTGTTACCGCCTTCACCCTATAACGGGTCACCCGGCGACTACCTGCGCTCGGTGGCAGAGCACCCCTATACTATTGCAGCCGGTGCATCGGGCACCCTTACGGCCGTAGCCACGCAGATGGATGCACAGACTGACCTGGAAGCTGATGTGACTGAAGAAGGCAGCGGCATAACACCTATTATCAGTGTTAACATTTCACCTATCGATATGCTTAATATAGCTGTCAAATATGAGCATAAGACAAAGCTGGAGCTGGAGACAAAGGTCAATGACGGTAAAGATGCCGGAGGCATGTTTGTGGACGGCAGCAAGGTGGTTGCCGATATGCCTGGCATGCTGTCTGTGGGGGCATCACTTAATCCCATGAACAAGCTGCTGATATCTGCCGGTGTGCATTATTATCTTGATAAGAATAATGACTATGACGGAATGCCGGATACCGAAGTGGAAATGATAGATAAGAACTTTATTGAATATGCGCTGGGTATTGAATACAGCCTCTTCGGCCCCCTGAGTGTAAGCGCAGGATACCTGGGTACGCAGACAGGTGTTAATGATCTGTACCAGAGTGATATGAGATATAGCCTTAATACCAACACCCTGGGTGGCGGGTTTAAATTATCGCTAACACCACTGATAGATATTAACCTGGGGGCTTCAATGACCATGTACGAGGAAGGAAGTAAGACATATGATTATGATATCGGCGGCACAGGCACACTGGTACCTGTTACCGAGACCTATGACACCTCAACCTGGGTGGTGGCTGTAGGTGTTGATCTTAACTTCTGAGAAAATCTATAATGCGGAATAAGGACAGGAGACCGGCGTGCAGGCGCTGGTCTTTTGCCTTTTGGCCGGGAATTTGCACAGGCTTAAAACCATGGAGAACAACACCAGCTTATAAAAGAAGGAAAAAAAAGAGAGAAAAGATCTGGAAATATGGATATATCAAAAACAATATTATTGCTGGCAGTCATGCTTATTGGCAGTGAAGCACTAAGTGCACAGGAGGCAGTGCAGCCTAACTATGGTTTGAAGAGTCCGGCTACCGCTGAAGTGGTAAGGGTGAAGATAAAGGACACGCAGACCCTGGTGGATATGAGCATACAGAATGAGGTAAAGGATGGTTATTTCTGTATTGATGAGGATACATACCTGGAATATGGCGACACGGTAAGGATGAAGCTCAGGGAAGTGAAAGGACTGCCGCTGTGCCCGGCAAAACACGAGTTCAGAACTGTGGGGGAGAAGGTTTATTTCACACTTGTCTTTGATGCACTGCCCGCCGGAACACCATGGTTCGATATTATTGAGTACTGCAGCACCGGCTGCCTGTCAGTGCTTGGCCTCACCCTGGATAAAGAAATAAACGAGAAGATAGATGCGGCATATAATGCCCTCAACCGCGCTGATCCGGAAAGGGCAATGGATATTTTCAGGGAGCTGCTCCCACTGCTGCGGTCATCCAGGCACGGACTGACGGGCTCTGTTTACCTGGGCCTGGCGGAACTGCTGGATGCCAATAAGAGGAATGAGGAACTGCAGGAGCTTATATCCGGATTTGAATCAACGCCAATGCCCCACAAGGAGAAGTACCGGAAGCTACTAAACGATATGGGTTATTTATAATGATCTGAGGACTCTTTAATGGTAAAATCTGGAACACAGCTCTTTTCTGCTGTCTCCTTTTCTCTGTTTTATGATAAATTGCATATTAATTTTTATGCATTTCATGTAAAAATTTCTTATTATTGCCTTTCGAAATTATTGAATGCTAAAAGATTAAATAAACCAAAAACAGGAAGAATCATGATGAAGAGAATACCTGGAATACTGATTGTTGCAGCTATGTTTGCTGCATGCGGTAATACAGCGGAAGAGAAAACAGCAGCCTCTGACGCGGATGCAACAGAACTGACATTTGCCAGTATCACGGATAACCCTGATCAGTACCTCGATAAGGAGATAACGGTTAAGGGCAAAGTGGTGCATGTATGTGTACACAGTGGTAAAAAAATGTATATAGTGGGTGAAGATCCTGATATCAGGCTCTTTGTTTCTGCCGGTGAAGAGGTGGCTAAGTTCCCGATGGACCTGCTGGGCAGCGAGATAGCCGTTACCGGCACACTGGATAAGATTGAAACAGGTGCCGAGATGGGTAAGGAAGAGGCAGAAGCCGGGGAAGAAGACTGTGAGACCGAGGTAGCCGTTGCTGCACAGCCCGTGCTGGCCGATATGGTGCTGAATTATAAGGATCATACTCTTAAATAAAATATTATTTATATTTTTACAAAGGTCAGGCTCAGCCTGGCCTTTTTTCTTATATATTATGAAGTGGAGAAAGATTAACAGGGTAACACACAGGGATATAGGCTACCTGATAGCCGGAATGACAATCATTTATGCTGTCTCAGGCATAGCCCTCAACCATAAGAACGACTTTAACCCCAACTATGTGATAGATCAGAGGATGTTCACCACCGAGATATCATTTACCAGGGATGAGGGTAATGAAGAAAAGGTGCAGCAGCTGCTGGAAGAGCTGGGCGAGACGGATAACTATAAGACCTCTTATTACCCCAGGGGCAATAAGCTGACAGTCTTTCTTATAGGCGGCCAGGCGGTGGTGGATACACAGACGGGTGAAGGATACGTGGAGAGGATAAGCCGGAGGCCCCTCTTATACCAGTTTAACTTCCTGCATTATAATCCCGGTATATGGTGGAAATGGTTCAGTGATATATTCTGTGTCTCCCTGATCCTGGTCACTATCACCGGCCTGTTTATTGTAAAGGGCAAAAACGGCATCACACGCAGGGGAGCCCTGCTCACAGCAGCAGGTATCATACTGCCGCTTATCTTCCTTTTTATTTACTGATATTACCCGCAGTGAAGAATAACCTTTGTCTCAGGGGTGATTGCCTGTCATCATTCACCAGCAGGTGTGGCGGGCCGACTGAAACAGAATGATCCGGGTATGATGCCCGTTTTGAAGCTGTCGGCCAGCGTCCCTGCTGCACTGTAACGGTAAACACGTCCCGTTTGCGCATTATCAATGGCATCGGCAATATATACCTCCGAGCTGCCGGGATCTATACCCAGGGCATAGAAGCCGCCGGCAGCTGATCCGGTGTATGGACTCTCAATAAACAGTTCGGGCTCCGACCCTGCCTGATGCACCGGCATCCTGTAAACATGCCTGTTGATATAAAAGAGGGTGTCGCGACTGCCGTTAAGCGTCAGGGAAGCCGGATTATCACCTGTCTCAAAGCGCCATACCTTTTCCACAGTCCTCAGTTCGGCATCTATCCTTATCAGTCCGGGTGCCTCATAGCCATATGGACTCCCCTCATAGCCGCCGTCGCTGAGCACCCATATCTTGCTGTAGCGGTCGATAACCATGGAGCGGGGCTGTATAAGCACCTCTATGGAGTCAACAAGCTTATCGGTATTGCTGTCAATAACAAGTATCTTATTATCAAAAGACCAGCAGCTGACAAAGACATACCTGCCGTAGCTGACCATCTGCTCCGTGGGATGCTGACCGTAGGGACTGGCATTATTGCTTACATCAATATACCCGCTTATCTCCCTGCTGCCGGGATCGATGATGGTGATGGCCTGTGCATACAGGTCGCTGACATAGGCCTTGCTGTCGCTGATAAAATGTATATGCCGCGGCGAGGTGAGTCCCGTTACCTTACCGGCATACTCAAAGGTGGAGGTATTCATTATGTTTATCTTGCCGCTGTTATTAAGCACTATCCAGGCAAGGCTGTCATTGATGGTCATGGAGCTGGCAACATCACCCAGGGGCAGTCCATTGGTATTGAAGAAGATATCATTATAGACCTCGCGGCTTTCGGTGTCGTAATATGACAGGGAGGCATTATTATACATAAAGTTGCCCTCGTTGACAATGAAGAGTCCCAGTGCCGACCCGCTGATGCCTTCCGTTTCCCTGTCCCACAGCTCATCGTCCTTCATGCATGAGCTGAGGGTCGCGCTGACCAGTGCCAGACATATCATCAATATTTTTTTCACCTTTCTTTTTTTCATCCTCCTAAAATTTAACCATCAGCAGTAACATATAGTTGCGTCCGGGCATGGGCCTGTACAGCACAGAGTGATATGTCTCGTTAAAAATGTTATGCACCTTCAGCTCGGCCGAGAGGCTTATATTTTTCAGCTCCAGCTCCCTGCCCAGGGTCACATTATTCATAAAATAGGGATAGAGGCGGTCGCGGCGACTCACATCATTGCTGGAGGTGGTGTACCTCTCACTGTAGGAGTTATGCTGCCATCCCAGGGTGTAATGGCGGTACATAAGCTTAATCATAAAATTACCAGAGTGCAGGGGTATATATACCAGCTGCTTGCCGTAGGCCTCCTCACCCCATATATCCCTGTCGCCATAATTAACAGAGCTGGTATACGCATATGTGCCGGACAGGCTGTAGCCCAGTCTGCCCATATACCCTTTTATGCCTGCGCTCAGCTCTATGCCTTGCGACAGCACCCTGCTAATATTACGCGGTTCCCAGTACCCTTTATAGCCTGGTATCCACAGTATCCAGTTATCCGTATCCGTACGGTAGGCTGTCAGATCACCCTCCACGCTGTGATCACCGAAATGCTGGCGTCCCTCCAGTCCCAGCTCCATACTGTAGCCCTCCTCCGGCAGCAGGTCCGGGTTGCCACCGGGTACCCAGTACAGATCGTTGAGTGAGGGCAGGTGGTAATTGGCGGCTATATTGCCTTTGAGCACCAGTCTTCCCTTTTCAGCCAGCAGCAGGTCAAAGCCCAGGTAGGGGATGAGAGGTATATATTCATTATCCACCAGGTCCTGCCTGAGCATAAGCCTCAGGTTAAGTCGACCGGCAACCTGCTTTTGCAGCGACAGGAAGGCTGACAGTTCCGTCCTCTGCCTGTCATAGCCCGTCTTCTGCACCGTATCGGCTGTGCTGACACTGTAGATATTGGCATCAAGGCTTGCCTTCATCTTGAAACCCATTGGCAGGTCACGTGTATAGGAGGCACTGTTCATAAACGAGCTCTGCCTGCTCTCTGAATATATTACCGGTATCATGCCCCTGCCGTAAACAATATTTTTCAGTATATAGTCGAGCTGCTTGAAGGATAAGCCTGTACGCAGCTCCAGCGTGCTGCTGTCGCCGAAATGCTTCCAGTCGGCCGAAAACCTGTGGTCGGTATCCCACTGCCTGTTAAGGTTGGAGTTATCCGGACCCTCATAGCTTGTTGCACCCGGTATTGTGCGGTAAGCTTTCTGTCCCCACCACCTGGCTGACAGGAAATCGCGACTGCCGGCCCGCAGGTACAGCTCCTGCATCATGCCATACTTCCTGTAGTCAGCATTCCTGTTGGTGTCGGTAGGGTGAATGATAGCACCTGTCACAGGGTCTATATTGCCTATACCCCTGTTTATAAAAGTGTAATCGTTCTCTGAATAGTTATGGTAGGCCCGGCCGCCCCACTGTATTATGCTGTTGCCTGCGCTCAGCTGCAGGTACTCGTCAAAGCTGCTGTAGCTGCCAACACCCTGCATATACCTGCCCGAGAAGCTGTTTGACCAGTCGGCACTGTTGGTGATATTGACCGAGCCTCCCAGTCCCCCGCTGCGGTCTTCAACAGATGCTGCCCCGTGTTTAAGGCTTATGCCGTCAATGATATAGACCGGTATAAGCGAAAAGTCAACCATGCCTGCCATGGGCGTGTTTATGTTGATGCCGTTCCAGCTTACCTGTGTATGCGAGGGGGCTGTGCCTCTGAAGGAGGCCGTGGCCAGGGCACCGCGACCGTGATTCTTGATAAAGACAGTGCTGCTCTCAGACAGGAGGTCCGACAGCGACAGGTTTATCTTTTCGAGCAGGATAAGGGAATCAATCTTTGTCTCTTTCATCCCGGCCCTGTCTGTGCTGAAGATATTATCTGGACTTATGGTGACGGGAGGAACGGCAAAGACGGAGTCCTGTATGCCCTGCGACAGTGCTGTGCCGGCAAAGCAGGATAATATCAATGCTATTATTATGCTTTTATGCATATTACCTTTTTATCAGTTTCCTGTTGACAATGGTGGTCCCGCTCTCTATCCTCACTATATAGATGCC
>JAWLFR010000112.1:0-7236 GCA_041685495.1 Bacteroidales bacterium | reverse complement strand
TGTGGGCCCAGCTGGGCTCGAACCAGCGACCCCCTGATTATGAGTCAGGTGCTCTAACCAGCTGAGCTATGGGCCCCTATTCTTAGCCGGTCAATTTCGGACTGCAATATTAAAGCATTTCTGCAATATATGCAACTTTTTTATCCATAGTTCTGCCTGTGGACATAGCTATTAACCCCGCCAGGGCTGGTGTGGTAATATAATTAACACCAGGGTTTGCATATATTAACATTTCCCAAACCATTTTTTGCAGCTTTTGTTATAATATTGACAGCTTATTTTTCTAAATAAATGCTGCCAGGAAAATAAATAATTAAACCATATACCCGTAAAAAAACACCTGTGAATAAGCTGATTAAATTTTAAGATAGGAAATATTTTTTACTTGTTATAGTATATTTTATAATGGGCCTTCCCCCGGGGATTTTATTTACCCTGACGCCAGTAGATGAATTAAGCTTAACACCCTGAAAAAAATGGTTTTAATTTCGAATAATATAGACCATACGGAAAGCCGGATATCGAATTAAAATTAAAAAGTGTTATCTTTTCTGCCATAATTATACAATAGTGATGATATTTGACTTATAAAATGAAATATCAGGAAAATGAGTAGTACAAATGATCCGATAAGCAGGGAAAAAAAGAAGGTGTTTGATCTCTCTTTCGACCTGCTGCTCAAGATGGGGGGCTTATTCCTCGTGGTATTCCTTTGCTATAAGATTATACAGCCATTTATAAATATCCTGCTGTGGTCACTAATTATATCAATAATACTGTTTCCTGTGTTCGAGCTGGCAAACAGGTACCTGGGCGGCAGGGAAAAACTGTCAGCACTGCTGGTTACCCTGGTCAGCCTGTCCGTCCTTGTCTTTCCCAGCATATGGCTCGTTAACCAGCTCGTTGACGGGGTAAAGGAGATAGCAGCCCTTATACCCGAAGGAAAGCTCAGGATACCCCCTCCCAGCGAATCGGTAGCCGACTGGCCCCTTATCGGCGAATGGATGTATGATAACTGGATGCAGGCCTCGAAGAACCTGGGTGAATCGCTGAAAGGCTTTATGCCACAGATAAGCAATTTCGGGGAAAAATTATTTAGTATGCTGGCCAATACAGGGATGGGCATACTGCAGTTTGCCGTTTCCATTATCCTTGGGGGTGTTTTCCTGGTCTTTTCCAGGGGGGGATCACGTTCAGGATCTGCCCTGTTTGAGAAGATTGCTGGCGACAGGGGTGAAGAATTCAAGCAGGTATCCCTAAGCACAATACGTAATGTAGCCACGGGTGTGCTGGCCGTAGCCATAATACAAACCACTCTGCTGGGCATTGGGCTTGTACTGGCTGAAATACCGCTGGCTGCAGTATGGATTATCATAATACTTATTATGTCCATAGCACAGATACCGGTGATCCTTTTTAATATACCCATGATAATCTATATCTTTGCTTTCATGGATCCCCTGCCCGCTGTGTTATGGTCCGTATACCTTGTTGTAATGGGACTGATAGATAATTTCCTGAAACCAATATTTATGAGCCAGGGAGCCAGTGTGCCCATGCTGATTATCTTTTTCGGTGCCATAGGTGGATTTATAGCCTTTGGCTTTATGGGCCTCTTCCTGGGAGCCATCATATTATCCCTTGCTTATAAGCTTTACATCACATGGCTTGAAGAACATTAAAAAATATTGAATACAATATGGGAATTCTACTGACTTATCTTGGAATAGCATTATTCTTTTCTTTCCTGTGCTCTATACTGGAAGCCTCATTGCTGAGCACCACTCCCATATTCATTAATATGAAGATAAGGGAAGGAAAAAAATATGCCACTACCCTTAACCACTATAAGAAGAATATTGACCTGCCCCTTTCTGCCATACTTACACTTAACACCTTTGCCCATACCATAGGTGCTGCAGGCGTGGGATCACAGGCACAGAAGATATGGGGCGATGAGTACCTGTCAATAACCTCCGTTGTGCTCACCCTTGTTATACTTATTGCATCAGAGATAGTGCCTAAGACCCTGGGCGCAACCCACTGGAAGAAGCTTGGAGCCTTTACCGTTTTTGCGCTAAGGATAATGATATATTCACCACTGTACCCTTTCATCCTGCTTACCAACTTTATTACCAGGGTTCTTCGCAAAGGACAGGTACGTCACACCCTTATCAGCAGGACGGAGTTCAGGGCTCTCACAGACAGTGTGATCGAAGAGGGAGTTATTGAGGATGAAGAGTCTCAGTTACTGCAAAACCTTATGAAGTTTCAGCATATAAAAGTCAGAAGCATTATGACCCCACAGGTTGTTATACTGGCTGCTGAAGAAAATACCCCCATGGAAGAATTTTATGAGAGCTATGATGAGATCATTTTTTCAAGGATACCTGTGTACAGGGAAGAACTGAACCAGTTTACAGGATTTGTGTTGAAAGATGAAATTATGGAGATGATAATAGAACGCCGGGGAAAGGAACCACTCAAATCCATTATCAGACCCATCAAGATAGTGAATGAAGAGATGCCCATAATAAGGCTGTTCTACCGCTTTATTGACCTGAAAGCACATATTGCCATGGTTGTTGACGAATATGGTATGGTGAGCGGGCTGGTAACCATGGAGGATGTGCTGGAAACACTTATTGGCCTGGAGATAGTGGATGAGATGGACAACGTGGAGGATATGCAGGTGCTGGCACGCAAGAACTGGGAGACCAGGGCCCGCAAATTGGGTCTTATTAAATAAGGCCTTCCTTTAAACATATATAATGATCTTTCCATTTTCTTTACCTCAAAAAAATGCATTTTTATGAAAATATTCAGGCCATGGGTTTTCCAGGGTACCCTGAGAAGGAAAAATTATTTTGAAGGCTGGTATTTTAAGCATGTGTCAGCCGACAGGAAGTCAGTATACGCTATTATACCAGGTATATCTCTCTCCGGGCAGGGCAGCCACTCATTCATACAGCTGCTCAACGGGATAACAGGTGAGTCATACTATTATAAATATCACGTCAACAGCTTCCGGGCCTCATCACGGGTTCTTTCCCTGAAGGTGGCTGATTCCTCTTTCTCATCTGAAGGCATAAACCTGAATGTGGGAAATGGACAGGAAACAGTAAGCGGAGGTATTAATTATCACCCTTTTAACCATTACCCTTCATCCCCGGCCAGACCCGGCATCATGGGCTGGTACTCCTTTGTGCCTTTTATGGAGTGCAAGCATGGCGTTGTATCAACAGGCCATGCCCTTGAGGGAAGCCTTAAGATAAATAATTCAATAGTTGATTTTAGCGGTGGTCGTGGTTATATTGAAAAGGACTGGGGTACATCGTTCCCTGAATCATGGATATGGCTTCATTGTAATACATTCAAGTCATCTGATGCCTCTTTCACCTTTTCCGTTGCAAAAATACCATGGTTAGGCAGCTATTTCATTGGCTTTATCTCCTATCTCAGGTATGGCAATAAATTTTATAATTTCTCAACATGGTCGGGGGCGAAGGTAAAATCGCTGGAATATAATAATGACATCCTTGACATCCTTATTGAGAACAGGAAACATACATTTAAGATAAGGGCCGTGAATAAAATGCCCGGTAAACTAAAAGCTCCAGTGAAAGGATCTATGAACAGGGTAATAAAGGAAACCGTTGATGCGGATATAGAAATTATCCTCAGCGATAAAGCAGGAAATACGCTTTTTCGCGACCATGGAACCAGGGCCGGGATGGAACTTATTGATAGTATGCCCGGTTATTTTCAGGATAATGATTAGCGTGCTTATTAAGCCATTTAAATCTCATTACCCGGAAAAAATGATTAATTTTGAAAATAATAATGCTTAATAAAACAAAACAGATGAAAAAGATAATTCGTTCTTCCGCTTATATAATTATGGCTGCTATGATGATACTTCTCAGCAGCTGTGAAAAGGACCGTGTGACACTGCTTACCGACGGGGTATGGACATTTGAGA
Source organism: Bacteroidales bacterium (assembly GCA_041685495.1). Lineage (GTDB taxonomy): Bacteria > Bacteroidota > Bacteroidia > Bacteroidales > VadinHA17 > UBA9300. The sequence goes on along the minus strand of JAWLFR010000112.1, from coordinate 3,254 downwards.
ATATCACTACAAGCAGTGATGACGATGCCATAAAAACACTTGTTGCGGGATTAAAAGCTTATCATACAGACGGTACACTGCAATTTTTCTCTGACGGCGCTTATGTGATGGAATTTCCTCTTGGTGATGATGAGACCGGGACATGGGAGCTGGTGGGCGACACCCAGCTTGTTTTCAGTCCCGATTCAGGTGGCGTCCAGACCTCATCCATTGAAAAAATAAGCAAGAGTGAACTGGTTTATATTGCTACCTTCGTTGACCAGAACTCCGACCCGTTCAATACAACACTTACCTGGGTTAAGTAATTACTTATCCTGCGTTTTCCCCTTATCCTGCTTCTTTCTGAATGAGGAAGGTATAAAAGTGAAATTTTTTATCCCAAATCTTCTGGCCAGCAGTTCCAGCCCTATCAGTGATATACCTCCGCCTGGCAGAATGGATACAGTGGCAAAAACCGAAAGGCGCCCTATATCTTTCAGCTGCTCTATGGCTGCCTTCACCTCTTCCTCTGTGGGCGGTTCTTCACGCTCTTTAAGTTCAAGCTTTTGTTCCAGCAAACGAAAGAACAGGCGGGCCATCTCTTCTGTTTCTTTTGCCTCCTTCCCTATCCCGGCCATAGTCTTCTCTATAAGCCTCTTACGTGTGGCCGCATAGTCAAGCGACTTCTGTTCGTACCTGTATCTTAATCTGTGTCTCAGCCTTTCAAACATCCTTTATTATACCCGCGTATTCAATTATAAAAAATAAAACATTACATTTAGTATTTCTGTAACAAAAATAGGAATTATCATGAGACAAAGTATCATCCTTTTACTTGCTTTACTTGTATCACCTCTTTTGCACGGACAGCTGAAAAGCATAGAGGAGTTCACCCGGGATATGGAAAAACAGCCGGGGTTTTTTACTTATTACCTCGATAATACGGCGGGTAAGGTATGGCTTGAGATAGACAATACGGGTACGGAATTTCTTTATGTGAGTTCTATCACGGCCGGACTGGGTTCAAATGATGTGGGACTGGACAGGAACAGGCTTGGCGGCACCAAAATAGTGTATTTCGAAAGGACCGGTCCTGAAATATTCATGGTGCAGCCCAATTACCGCTTCAGGGCACACAGTGATAACCCGGATGAGGTGAAAGCTGTAAGGGATGCTTTTGCCAGGTCTGTAATACATGGTTTTGATATAGCCGCTGAAAGTGATGGTCATGTGCTGGTTGATATAACAGCCATGCTGACCGCTGACCTCAATAATGTATCAGCCACCCTGCAGAGATCCGGCCAGGGCGATTACAGGATTGACGGATCGCGCTCGTCCATCTTCCCGGATAACACAAAATCATTTCCGGATAATACTGAGTTTGAATCAGTTATTACCTTTGCCTCTTCCTCGTCAGGGAGGTATGTCAGATCGGTTAGTCCGGATGCTTCATCCGTTACCCTGCGGCAACACCTGTCATTTATAAGGCTTCCCGATAATGATTACAGTCCGCGCACATGGGACCCCCGTTCAGGCTACGGCTCTATGAGCTATATGGATTTTTCAGCTCCCATCGACCAGGAGCTTACAAAACGCTTTATAAGGCGTCACAGGCTGAAGAAGAAAAATCCGGCAGCCAGGATAAGCGATCCGGTGGAACCCATCATTTACTATGTTGACAGGGGTACCCCCGAACCCATACGCTCGGCTCTTATTGAAGGAGCCTCATGGTGGAACGAAGCATTTGAGGCGGCAGGCTACAGGGATGCCTTCAGGGTGGAAGTGCTGCCTGAAGGTGCCGATCCGATGGATATAAGGTATAATATGATCAACTGGATACACCGTTCTACAAGAGGATGGTCATACGGCAGCTCCGTCACTGATCCCCGTACCGGTGAGATAATAAAGGGACATATAGCCCTTGGATCACAGCGTATACGGCAGGATTTTTTGATTGCGGCGGGACTCATAGCCGAATACGAAGAGGGAAAGGATATTGACCCGGCCATTAAAGAGATGGCCCTGCTGAGGGTAAAACAGCTGTCATGCCACGAAGTGGGCCATACACTGGGACTGAACCACAATTACGCATCCAGTGCAACAGGGCGTTCTTCAGTGATGGATTACCCGCATCCCCTGGTAAGGATAACAAATGGTTCGCTTGATCTTTCAGACGCCTATACAGAAGGCACAGGTGAATGGGATAAAGTTTCAATAGCATACGGCTACAGCGATTTTCCGGACAAAACGGATGAAAAAGCTGCCCTGAATGATATACTTGATTCAGCATTTAAAAGCGGCCTTATCTACCTTACCGACCAGGATGCCGGTGATGCCCACCCGCAGACACATGTATGGGATAATGGCACAGACCCTGTTGACGAGCTGAAAAGAGTAATGGAGATCCGCTCCATAGCCCTTGATAATTTTTCAGAGAAGAAAGTACCGGTGGGAGCACCGCTGTCAACACTGGAAGATATACTGGTGCCCGTCTACCTCTTTCACAGGTACCAGATAACAGCAGCATCCTCTGTCATAGGAGGTGTATACTATAACCACAAGTTGCGTGGCGACACCCAGGAGCTGCCCCGCCGCGTGCCGGCAAGGGAGCAATACGAAGCCCTGGAAACATTGCTTGAGGTGATAGAACCGGCCAGCCTGGCTATCGATAAAAGTATACTGGATATCATACCTCCCAGGACACCTGGCTATCAGCAGGACAGGGAGCTTTTTGACGGACATACCGGCCTTGTCTTTGACCCCTTCGGAGCAGCCGAAAATATTGTGTCGCTTACGGCTGATGGCCTGCTTAAGCCCGAAAGAGCATCGCGCATTATATACTTCCATTCTATGGATCCTGATATGCCCTCACTGGACGAGGTGCTCCAGATAATACTCGCCTCTACCGTTTATAGAACCCATCATAAGGGATACCATGCGGCACTGCAGCAGGTGGTAAATAATGTTATTGTCAACAGGTTTATACAACTTGCTGCCGGTACACGGGCATCAGGGCAGGCAAAGGCCATGGCCCATATGAAGCTTATGGAACTGAAGGAATGGATAGAAGACAGCATGCCTTTTACCGACAGTAACCGTAATGCCCATTATCTTTATCTGCATGAAAGGATTGATTATTACAGCAGGTACCCTGACAGGGTGGAGATACCGGAAGAGATGGATATACCCGCTGGAGCACCTATAGGATCTGCGGGTAAATAGCATTATTTAAGCAGATTGCAGCCCCGGTGGCATCCTTGCAGGGCAGCATCATA
>JAWLFR010000111.1:0-7258 GCA_041685495.1 Bacteroidales bacterium | reverse complement strand
TTATTGATCAGTCTTCTGAATTTCAGGTATCTCTTGCCTCGTGGCGACTGGATTGAACAGGATATTAATACCGGCATTCCTGAGCAGGATTCTTCAGAGGAATTGATTCGTATTAAGTCAAAACTAAAGAAAGAAGAACTTAGCTTTTTGCCCGGACAGTTAATTTATATTTCATCTGACGGTAATTACACAGATTTTTACCTTGATCTGGATAAGGGGATAACAAAAATGACAATCCGTAATTCGATAAGTAATATAGAAGATCAACTGGCTGAGATTAGTTTTTTAGTAAGAACACACCGTGCTTTTATCGTGAATCTTAAGAGAGTAAGCAAAAAACAGGGTAATGCTCTGGGCTATAAATTGACTATGGAAGGGGCAAATCAAAAGGTCCCTGTTTCACGGCAGAAGGTCAGGGAATTTGATCAACAGCTCAGGAGATTCCTGACTTAAGCACTTTGCCTCTCATAACAGAAATCAGCATTTCGTAACACATTACAGTAGCTTGTATGCCTGTGCTTTACAGGTGATAACAAATTCTTGCTATATATCCCTGTTTCTTGCATGCACTATTCATAATCCTTCACTTTGAAGAGTGATTAAATGAAAATAATTAAAAAAAACAGGATTATGAAACGGATTCACAGGCTGAGCAAAAGCTCGAAAAAGGTATTAACAGTGTTATTATTATTGACCGGTATAATATCAATGTATGCACAGGAAAAAATGTTTATTGAAGGAATTGTAGCTGATGGTGAAACTGCAAACCCCATACCCTATGCTAATATTGTTTTATATGCTGAAAGCGACTCATCACTTATTGGTGGTGTTAACACTACTGAGAAAGGTTTATTTGAGATTGATGTGGAAAGACCGGGTATATACAGGTTAATCATTAGTTACGTGGGTTATGGTGAAAAGAGTAAAGTATTATCCATAGCAAAGACGCAGGGGGTAAAACTTGACACTGTATTTCTGGAGCAAAAAGCCATTGGTGTTGGAGAAGCGAAAGTAGTCTATGAAAGGGTAAAAGCTCAGAAGAGTAATGGTAAGCTGGTGTATTTTGTGAATAATAAATTACTGGAATCATCAGATACCGGTATGGATATCATTAAACATCTGCCCGGTGTGCAGGTTGACCTTATGCAGAATATATCTTTTGAAGGGAATAAAGATCTAACCCTCATGGTAAACGGGCATGAAAGGGATAAGGATTTTTTAAACCAGCTTGACAGCAGGCAGATAGACAAGATTGAGCTTCTTGCCAGTCCGGGTGCAGCGTACGATGCAGATAGCAGGGGGCTTATTAATATAATATTGAAAAAAGACAGGAAAAGCGGATTCAGCGGTCATGTTTTTGCAGAAATTCCAGGCTCTGAGTCAAATATTTATGTAAGCCCTTCGGCAAGCCTTAACTATAACCATAAGGGATTGAATATATATTCTTCTTATAGCAGCGGCTTGAGCTACTTCGATATTAATGAGAGTATTCATCGTGAAATATCTATTGATGAAAGAGATGAAGAGATTTTTTCCGACCAGTATGTAAGGCAGAAAAGCTGGTCTCATCGTTTTCAGCTCGGAATGGATTTATTGGCAGGGGAGAAAGACAGGCTGGGCATCTTTTTCTATTACCAGCCCTTCTCCACTGAGTTTGACGGAGATTATAAAGTGCTTATAAAAAATGCTGAAGCGAAGGAGAGTGAATGGTCAGCTTTAAAAGAAGAAACAGACAAAAATCATACTGCATTTTATTCCTTATACTATAAGCATAACTTCGGTGAGCATGAACATAAAATAGTAATCGATGCCAGTTTCATGGATTACAGGGGAGTAAACAGGACGAGTTATACAGGAATTGACAGGGATGGTCTGTTGTTTGATCAGCTTAATGAAATCAGACCGGCGCAGTATTCCGGAAGTATAAAGGCAGATTATTCAAATCCTGTTTCAGAAGATATTTCATTTCAGACCGGTTTCAAATCAGAGTTCAGACTGTTAAGTGACAGGATGACCTACCGGTATTCCTATAAAGAGAACCTGTTTGCCGCATATGGTTCATTCAGGATGGACTTCCGGGATTTTGAAATAAAAGCAGGACTTCGCCTGGAATATTCAAAATCAGCCCGTGAAACTGATATGAATCCGTTTGAGTTTTCATTTCTGCCAGGTGCCGAAATTGCTTATAAATTAAATGAAAAACAGGATCTCTCATTTTCTTACAGGAGATCATTGTCCAGGCCCGGCATATCACGCTTAAATCCTTATATGTCAATGAATGGTCCGATGAGCTTAACAGGGGGGAATCCTGACCTGAACAAAGAATTAATAAATGATTTTAATATTGATTATTCCCGGACTATTGGTAAAAGTTATTTATCTGCAGGGATATTTTGTAAAGGTGTTCAGGATGCAATAAATCAAATCACGTATATAAACAGTGATAATCTCTTTGAATCAAAATTTTATAATATGGGTAACATTATTACCTATGGTATCAAGTATTCATCATCATTAAAGTTAGGTGAAAATATTTCTCTTAATTCATATCTGCGCTTATTCGGTATAAGTACCAGGGGTAATGAATTAGCCGAAGAGTACAACATAAAAGATAAAAATAAGATTGCATTTGAATCAGGATTGTCGGCTATTCTGTCCCTTAATTACGGGTTTTCGGCGGGACTTGATTTTCAGTACAATAGTCCTGTATACGAGATCCAAAAAAAGAATTTCAGTGATGCCTTGTATTTTGTGAACATCAATAAGGAATTCAGCAAAAAGCTTAAAACAGGTATTAAGTTTGCACTTCCTTTTCGCAGTTCTTTCATCTACAGTGGCAGCAGTATGGAGAACAATAATTTTTCAGGTAATTATGAAGGCAAGATTCAAATTCGCGGACTGGCTGTAATGTTAAATCTGAAATACCGGTTTAACTATGGCCAAAAAACAGTAAACACCCGGAACAGAAATACAGACAATATTGATATACAGAAAAGAGGTTTTTAGAACTATTGTTAAAAAGGCCGATCCAAAAATAAAATATCTCAGACAGCCCGGGGTTTAAAATTTATAAGATAAGCCTATACCCAGCATTTCTTTAAATTGGACCCTGGGTCCCTGTGAAATACCCTCGCCATCTGTATATGCAACATCATCATCATATATAATGTGTGTGCTGATATTGGCAGAGAGGAACTTGTTAATTTTCATATTCAGCATCGCTTTCCAGCTTACATCTATATTCTGCGGCTTATCAATATAATTTGAGAAAAGATCAAGGGTGGATGATAAATTAACATTCTCCATTATTCCCCTGTTCAGTCCAACCCTGACCGATCCTCCAAATTCTGCCCTCATGTTTTCACCGGGATCAACACCGAAGCTGCCGGCTGTTGAAAGGCTGTCATCTATAATAATCGTAATCTTGCCGGTGAGAGGAGAAACTGAAAAGAAGAATGAGTCATCCTTTTTATATTCCATACCAAGGGAAAGCATAATATAACCCGGCGAAAGGAAATCAGATATTACAATCTTTTCCGTTTCCGTCTTTTTATAGCCTTCAGTGAACTGTGTTTTGAAATTCAGCATACCACTGTAGAACCAGTTGCCTTGTGTTTTTCGTCCGTACTTGGAAATCAGTTCGAGATGGTCGTCGGTCTTGGTTGGTGACTCTTCTCCAACTTTCTGTATCCCGTAACCCATATCCAGGGAGTTGGCCCATGAATTATTGTTTTTATTATAATTAAAGTTAATAGCTGAAAGCCCGTTTATGGCATAGGAGCTTTCACCTCCCTGCGCCCAGTTGGTAAGACTAACCTGGGCAAAATTCAGGCTTGCCATACCGTTATATTTCCATGGTCCTTCAACCGTTGTTGTGTCTTCCTGTGCAGCTAAGGTCAACATAATAAGAAGACATGTAAAAAGAGTGATTGTTTTTTTCATTTGTTTAAATTTTTAGCTCGTAAACTCGGTTCATGGTCGTTTCATGATAGCTTAAAAATATTAACTCATCTGGTCCGGAATTACCGTAACGATTATTTCCCTTTTTTCCCTTGGGCCGTCAAATTCACAAAAGAAGATATTCTGCCATGTGCTGAGCATCATCTTCCCGTCTGCCAGGGGGATCGTTTCTGAAGGGCCCACCAGGCCGGATTTCAGATGGCTGTCTCCATTGCCGTCCTGCCTGTCATGCTCCCATACACCCTGTGGAATAAGCTTTGCCAGCAGGGTTATAACATCAGTCTGAACCGATTCATCCCAGTTCTCCTGTATCATTATTGCAGCCGTGGCACCACGTGCAAAGACTGACACAAGCCCGTCCCTTATACCTGAGTCCTTAACAATTCTCTCAACCTCACGGCCAATATCATACAGTCCGTTTTTCTCTTTTGTACTAATGATAATTGATCCTGTCATAATTCCTTTTGTTAATTACTAAATATATAAAAAGATTATTTCTTTTTTTACACTGGCTTAATACAAACGTATTATTAATAGAGACGAATAAAGAAAAATTTTGAATAAAGGATATAAGATATCTGAAATAAGGGAGGGAAACCAGAGCGAGTTCAGGAAACTGATGGATGATAATATGGATAATCTTTATACCATAGTCTTGCGGATTACGGCCAGCAAAGAGGATGCCAGGGATATTGTGCAGGATACCTTTATCAGGTTATGGGAAAAAAGGAAAACCCTGAAAGAAAGTGGCAGGGTGAAATTTTTACTGAGGAAAATTGCCGTTAATAAGAGCTATGATTATTTACGTAAAAAGAAAAGAAATAATACAGACAGTATGGACATGTCGGTTTTTAAGATCCTGGCAGATGGTGAGAAGGCTGATCATAAGCTGAACGAAAAAGAGTCATTGACTGTTCTCAGGTCCCTTGTTTCTGTTTTAAGTCCAAAGCAAAGAATAGTATTTACCATGGTTGAGCTGCAGGAAATGAGTCATGATGAGGTTGCCGGTATTACCGGCATGACAAAAAGTTCAATAAAAAGCAATCTGAACCATGCAAAAAAGAGGATGAAAAAACTTGTTAGCTATTATTTTTAATAATTATTAGGAGACGGATATGGAAGAACTGGATAAAATAAAAAAGCATTTGAGGGCGTATCAACCGCAGATGAGAGACAGGGATGAGTTGAGTGAAGGTGTAATGAAAAGGATAAGCTGCAGAAAAAGCGGAATGGATTATGTGTTCGGCTGGACAGAAATAGTCTGGTTACGGAGATCCATGACGGTGGCTTCAGTGCTCATTGTGATACTGTTCGCTGTTCAGCAGCTATTTATAACAAAAAGAATTGAGAAACTGGAAAAAAGAATGATCAGTATTAATACAGATAAAGTACTGGAGTACCAGAGGGAAAATGTTATAGCTAATTCAGTTCTTTTTACTGGGCCCGACAGAAAGGATATGAACGATAGTATAAAAGTGGCAACCGGAGATCTTCTTGATCTGGTAAAGTCATATCGCTCCCTGCAGGCAAAATATGAGGAAATACTGAATAAAGCCAGGGCTGACAAGCTGGAGAATAAAAAGCAAAAACTATAAGCCATGAAAAGGAAAATTAACATAAGCATCCTGATGTGTGTCATGATGTTATTCTCATCATGCGGGGGACCCGATGCCCTGTTAATAAATATGGTAAGGAATGATGGCTCAGTTGAGCGCAGGGTAATACTTACTTACCATAAGGACGAATTTGATCTTTCTGACTGCCAGGTACCTGTTGACAGTAGCTGGAATATCACGAAATCATATGATGTTTCCGAAAAGGGAGATACCACATATTCACTTAGTGCTGAAAAAGAGTTTGAATCGGTTGATATGATCAATAAACTATATGATGAATATGAAGGAACTAATCCATTGATGAAAAGGGAAGCCGGGTTCAGGAAAAAATTCCGGTGGTTTAATACGGTCTACAGCTATACAGAAACAGTTGAAAGAGCCCTCAGGGGGATAGATCCTGAAGCTTTTTTCTCGGAGCAGGAACTGGATTATTTTTATATGCCGGAAAAGCTGATCGATGCCCTGCTTGAAGGGCCTGACAGTACCAGGATACAGGAAACAATGACTGATCCTCTCGACAAAAAGAAAGAAGAATGGTTTAGCAAAAGTCTTGTAAGAGCCTTTGTTTTCAAGGTCGTTGATACGGTTTCCGTCAATCCTGGTATTAAGGTGGATACCTCAGAATTATTTGAAAAGGAAGAGGAGTTGTATTATTCAACGATTTCACCGATTGAGGGCATGGAGGAGCAACAGCTTGTGGACACCTTACTGGGTGAAGGGTTTTATGAGAACAACAGCATCCTGGTTGATACGCTCCTTTCTGATGTGGAGAATGAATTCATGGTAGCGCTGGAGACGGACTCCTACCTGGTACAGACCTTTATGCCTGGCGAACTAACTTCCACAAATGGCTATATTGATAAAGATGGCAATATTCTCTGGGAAGTTAAAGGCGAGGTGTTTCTTTCAACCGATTATAATATGTGGGCAGAGTCAAAAACTACTAACCTCTGGGCCTGGATTATTACGGGAGCTTTCCTTCTGTTTGTTATCAGCGGTCTGTCAGTGAAAGCTGCCAGGATGAGTGGTAAGAAATAGCTGGAATCGGCCAGATAATATATTTGCGATAAAAACGGCAGGCCCCATGAAAAAGCCTGCCGTCTGCATAAATCGGAAACTGCTGTTCAGCTAACGGTAATCATCCAGTAATTCCATTAACTTCTTCCTTGTAAAAAATATCCGGCTTTTTACTGTCCCTATTTTAAGATCAAGCTTTTCTGCTATCTCTTTGTATTTAAATCCCTGTACATGCATTCTGAACGGTATTTTAAACTCATCTTCAAGACTGTCAATAACCTTTTCCAGCTCATCAACGGAATAGCTTGATTCAGGTGACAGGAGTCCGGAATCCTGGGGCATATTCAGAAAATAGAGATCCTGTGAACCGTCAATTATGGTATTTTGCTTAACCGATCGCCTGTAGTTATTGATGAAAGTATTCTTCATAATAGTAAATACCCATGCCTTAAGGTTTGTGTAATCCACAAACTTCTCCTTATAGGTAATGGCTTTCATATATGTATCCTGTACCAGGTCTTCTGCCCTGGTTTGATCGCTTGTAAGACTCAAAGCAAATTTCATCATATTATCTTCAAGACTTATCAGGTTTTTATTGAATTCAACTGCTGTCATCTGTATAAAAATTTTGGGTTCGAAATCTTTATCAAAAATACAAGGATAAA
>JAWLFR010000110.1:0-7275 GCA_041685495.1 Bacteroidales bacterium | reverse complement strand
TCATAGAAATACTCGTAACCTGGACCGTCGGGCGGATTTTCAGGTGAATTTGAGGGGTTTGTTACAAGCCACTCTCCATTGGGGTGCTCAACGAGAAAATCCATAAAGAACTGAACAGACCCTTTTATTATATCATAGACATCTTCCAGATAATTTACATCACGGTTATACAAAAAATGTTCCCAGAGGTGCGTTGTTAACCAGGCACCACCGGTAGTAAATGTACCCCAGGTTGGTCCGTCCATTGGTGCAGCAACCCTCCATAAGTCAGTATTCTGATGGAACACCCATCCTGATGCGCCGTAATGTTCACGGGCCACATCTGAGCCCTGGTCGCTTAATTCCCTTACCATTCTAATCAATGGTTCAGCACATTCTGACAGATTACCTGATTCCACAGGCCAGTAGTTCATTTCGGTATTGATATTTGTAGTGTACTTGGAATCCCATGAAGGGTTCATATCCTCATTCCATATACCCTGGAGATTTGCCGGCTGTGTGCCCGGACGTGAGGATGAAATAAGTACATAGCGTCCAAAATTATATGCCAGTGCTGCAAGAGCCGGGTCAGGCTCAGCTTCAAGAGCCTCCATGCGCTCGTTTGTTGGCAAATATGAATTATTGCTGACAGGCAATTCAATCCTGACCCTGTCAAAAAGGCTCTTATAGTCCTCAACAGCCGCACTTTTCAACTGCTCATAGCTTTTGCCATCAATATCATCAAGATAATTCTTTACCCGTAATTCCGGATCTGCACTTACATCACTGTAGTTAACAAAGTTTGTTGCCGCTGCAATACATAATGTAACGGCGTCAGCATTATCAACCATCAACTCTGTACCTTCAACCCTGACCGACCCTCCCTCATTAAATGCCTTTAAGCGGACCCGGTATCTCAGTTGCCCTTCAACACCAAGGTAATCAGCAGATTTACCATAAACCACCAGTCCATCATCCCCTAGGCCATCCATCCTGAAATAATCAGTAGCATAATTTGAATGAGCCATATTCCGCACTCCCCTGAGCTGGGCTCTGAAGCTCAGGCCACCATCTTTATCACTGCTCAACCGGATTATAATTACCTGGTCCGGCTCAGACACAAACACTTCCCTGTGGTATGTCACACCTCCTGATTCATATTCAACATGAACAATACCTGTGGCCAGGTCAAGCCACCTCCTGTAGCCTGAGATTTCTTTTTCTTCCTGGAAAAATATATGAAGGTTGGCTGTAGACTGGTATTTCTGTTGCTCAACGGGATATCCCATAAGATGCCTTCCGAACATTTTATGGGCAGCCAGGGGCTTACCTTCAAAAATATTTTTCTGTATCTCAGGTAAAACAAGGTAACCGCCTTCAACCGTAGTTGAATAGGGTCCGCCGGACCAGTGGGTATCCTCATTTATCTGTATCCGCTCCTCGCCGTATGCACCGAAAACCATTGCACCCAGCCTGCCGTTACCTGCCGGCAGTGCTTCTTCCCATTCAGAAGCTGGCTGTGTATACCATAAGGTTAGTGAAGGGTCAAAAGTCATATCCTGGGCCTGCATAACAATCTGTGATATTGCAAATATTATACATAGAACGGCTGTTTTCATGGCGGAACTTCTGTTGTGATTTTTTTGACAAAATACTATTTTTTAAATGAAATAAATGAAAAGACAGTATAAAAAACATAAAGCAGTTTAGAGAACACAATATCCCTATATAACTATTGATTACCAACGCATTAACAAAGGATAATAAATTATAATTCTTAACAAATATTTTGTATATTTGCGACTTGATTTTTCTTATAACAAATCGTTAATGACAAAAAATAGAATTTATGGCTAAGGTTAAAAGAGTTTACACTTTCGGCGACAAGAAAGCCGAAGGTAATGCTGGTATGAAAAATTTGCTTGGTGGCAAGGGGGCCAATCTGGCTGAAATGAATCTCACAGGAGTGCCGGTACCCCCGGGTTTCACAATAACAACTGATGCCTGCACAGAATGGATTGAGCTGGGCAGTGAGAAAGTTGTTGAATTACTTAAAGAAGAGGTTGAATCGGCAATTGATAATGTTGAAAAGATCATGGGTTCGGAATTCGGATCCAGGGAAAATCCCTGTCTGCTTTCTGTAAGATCAGGCTCAAGGGTATCTATGCCGGGTATGATGGATACGGTACTGAACCTGGGAATGAATGATGATGCAGTTGTCGGACTTGCGAAAAAAACGGGCAATGAGAGGTTTGCATGGGATTCATACCGCAGGTTTGTTCAGATGTATGGTGACGTTGTAATGGGACTTAAGCCAGAATCAAAAGAAGATGTTGATCCTTTTGAAGAGATTATTGAAGCTCTGAAAGAAGAAAAAGGAATAGAAAATGATAATGAACTTTCTGTTGACGACCTGAAAACACTGGTCACAAGGTTTAAGAGCGCTGTTAAAGCAAAAACCGGCCAGGATTTCCCAACCGATCCCTGGAAACAATTATGGGGTGCCATAGGTGCTGTTTTTGGAAGCTGGATGAATAAACGTGCCATATATTACCGCCAGATAAATAATATACCTGAAGAATGGGGTACAGCGGTAAATGTACAGGCCATGGTGTTCGGTAATAAAGGTAAAAACTCAGGAACAGGAGTTGCTTTTACACGTGATGCAGCAACAGGAGAAAACGTCTTTAACGGGGAATACCTAATTGACGCACAGGGTGAGGATGTAGTAGCCGGAACAAGGACACCGCAACAGATAACACATGAAGGATCACTGCGATGGGCTAAGCTTGCAGGTGTGAGTGAAGAGGAAAGAGCTTCAAAATTCCCCTCTCTTGAAGAAATAATGCCTGAAGTATATAAGGAGCTCTTTACCATACAGAAAGAGCTGGAAGATCATTATGGCGATATGCAGGACCTGGAATTTACCATAGAGGACGGAAAGCTATGGTTACTGCAGACAAGGAACGGAAAACGCACAGGTGCTGCTATGGTGAAGATAGCTATTGACCTGCTCAAAGAAGGTAAGATTGATGAAAAAACAGCCCTTTTCCGCCTGGAAGCCAATAAACTGGACGAGCTGCTACACCCGGTATTTGATAAGAAAGCACTGGCTAAGGCTGAAGTTGTAGGAAAAGGACTGCCTGCATCCCCGGGTGCCGCTACCGGACAGATAGTCTTTTTTGCAGACGAAGCTGATAAATATCCTGCCTCAATACTGGTACGTATAGAGACATCACCGGAAGATCTTGAAGGCATGAATATTGCCAAAGGAATACTTACAGCACGCGGCGGAATGACCTCACATGCTGCTGTTGTAGCACGCGGAATGGGGAAATGCTGTGTATCCGGTGCAGGCAATATAACTATAAACTATAAAGAACGTACAATGAAAGCCTCCGGCAAGACCTTTAAGGAGGGCGACTGGATATCATTGAACGGAACTACCGGAGAAGTATATGAATCAGAGATAGATACAATTGAGCCACAGATTGGTGGAGCTTTCGGTGAAATAATGGAGCTGGCTGAGAAATTCTCCAGGATGGATGTAAGGACAAATGCCGACTCACCCAAAGATGCCGAAACAGCAAGGAAGTTTGGTGCCAAAGGTATAGGCCTGTGCCGTACAGAGCATATGTTCTTCGAAGGTAGCAGGATAAAAGCAATGAGAGAAATGATTCTTGCCGATAAAGAAGAAGACAGGCGTAAGGCACTGGATAAACTTCTCCCATACCAGAGAGAAGATTTCGAAGGTATACTGGAAGCTATGCAGGGATATGGCGTTACCATACGCCTGCTTGATCCGCCACTGCATGAATTTGTGCCACATGAAGAAGAGAACCAGGCTGCTATGGCCAGTGAGATGGGAATAAGCGCTGAAGAAGTAAAGGCTAAAGTAGATTCATTGCATGAATTTAACCCTATGCTCGGACACCGCGGATGCCGTCTTGGCAACACCTACCCCGAAATAACAGAAATGCAGGCAAGGGCTATTATTGAAGCTGCCTGTAATCTCAAAAAGAAAGGGATAGATGCCAGACCTGAAATAATGGTGCCTCTTATTGGTGGCGTTGAAGAATACAAAATGCAGGAGAAGATAATCCGTGATACCGCCGAAGATGTATTCAGAGAAAAGGATATAAAAGTGGACTACCTGGTGGGAACAATGATAGAAATACCACGGGCAGCCCTTACCGCCGACAAGATAGGTGAAGTGGCGGAATTTTTCTCCTTCGGAACAAATGACCTTACCCAGATGGCCTTTGGTTATTCCAGGGATGATGCCGGTAGATTCCTGCCTGTATACCTGAAAAAAGGTATCCTCAAATATGATCCTTTCCAGGTTCTTGACCAGGAAGGTGTAGGACAGCTTGTAAGGATGGGTACAGAAAGAGGACGTGCCGCCAATGCAAATCTCAAAGTAGGAATTTGCGGCGAACACGGAGGAGAACCCAGCTCAGTTGAATTCTGTAACTCAGTGGGAATGGACTATGTCAGCTGTTCACCTTTCAGGGTGCCAATAGCCAGGCTGGCTGCTGCACAGGCTAATGTAAGGTAAGACTTTATCAGGTTTATAATAAAAGAAGATGGTGTGATTATTTACACCATCTTTTTTTTTTACAATCTGAGTATGACTGAGACAATGGCATCCACAACTGCAGACGGACTTTAAATATTACCACTAGATATCAAATAACATATATTCAAAAGCACATGGCACCCAAATATTTTTAACTTTGTGTTTTATGAATTAAACTCTTTAGTAATGGTCACAAAAAAAGATCTACTGAGCTATAATATCACCGAACCGGAAGAAATAATTTATAATCCCGGTTACGAACATCTGTTCAAAGCTGAGACCAGTCCGGACCTCGAGGGCTACGAAAAAGGAATACTGACGGATACCGGTGCTGTAGCGGTTGACACCGGGATATACACCGGCAGATCTCCTAAAGACAAGTACATAGTGCTGGATGATAAAACAAAGGATACCGTATGGTGGAAATCAGAAAAAGCAGAGGTATCGGATAATAAGCCTATCAGCAAAGAAATCTGGGAACATGGAAAAAAACTGGCTTCCGATCAGTTATCCGGGCAGAAATTATATGTGATGGACTGCTATGCAGGCGCCAACGAAAACACCCGCCTGAAAATCCGGTTCATAATGGAGGTGGCATGGCAGGCTCACTTTGTAAAAAATATGTTTATCCGTCCGACCGAGGAAGAACTGGAGACATTTGAGCCCGATTTTGTTTTTCTTGTTGCATCTAAAACATCCAACAGTCAATGGAAAGAACAGGGACTTCATTCGGAAACATTTGTATTTTTCAATCTCTCCGAGAATATGGCGGTATTGGGTGGCAGCTGGTACGGCGGAGAACTGAAGAAAGGCATATTCTCCGTGATGAATTATTACCTGCCCCTGCAGAATATAGCCGCAATGCATTGTTCGGCCAATGTGGGTAAAAACAATGATGTTGCTATCTTTTTCGGCCTGTCAGGAACGGGTAAGACTACCCTTTCAACCGATCCTGACAGGGCCCTGGTAGGTGATGATGAACATGGCTGGGATGATGACGGTATATTTAATTTTGAAGGAGGCTGCTATGCCAAATGCATACACCTGAGCAAGGAAAAGGAACCAGACATTTATAATGCCATACGAAGGGATGCCCTTCTTGAGAATGTAGTTGTAAAAAATGATGGCTCTATAGATTTTGATGATGACAGCAAGACAGAGAACACCAGGGTGTCATACCCTATCTATCATATAGACAATATTGTAAAACCGGTATCAAAAGCGGGTCATGCTTCAAAAGTCATTTTCCTTACTGCAGATGCTTTTGGTGTGTTACCCCCGGTAGCAAAACTGACCAGGGAGCAGACAAAGTATTATTTCATCAGTGGATACACTGCCAAGGTAGCTGGTACAGAAAGAGGGATTAAAGAGCCTGTTCCTTCTTTTTCAGCATGCTTTGGAGCTGCATTCCTTCTTCTTGATCCCATTATATATGCCAATGAGCTGGTGAGGAAGATGGAGATGCACGGTGCCGACGCATGGCTGGTAAATACCGGATGGATGGGTGGCCCCTACGGAGTAGGCAAGAGGATAGACCTTGGATCAACAAGGCGAATCATCAACTCCATTCTTGACGGATCAATAAATAATGCAGAATTTCATCAGATACCTGTATTTAACCTTGCCATTCCTTCTGTAGTCGAAGGCGTTGACCAGAAGCTTCTTGATCCGGGAAGGGCCTGGGATAAAACCCTTGAATGGCATAAATCAGCAAGTGACCTTGCCACCAGGTTTATACAGAATTTTAAAAAATTTGCTGCCGACCAGGACCTGGCCGAGCTCATAAAATATGGACCTCAATTATAAGTTATTTATAGTAAGCTGCCTCCTGGCATACGGACTGGGATCTATTGCAACTGCCGTATGGGCGGGCAAGATATTTCATGGCATTGATATACGTGAGCATGGCAGTGGTAATGCCGGTGCAACAAATACAATAAGAGTGCTCGGCTGGACCACCGGCATCCCTGTATTGCTTATTGATATAGCCAAGGGCTGGCTGGCTGCCAGCCTGCCTGTCATACTGAGCCTTGCTGACAGGGGATCGGGCGAACTGGTAAACATGCAGATCATAACGGGTATGATAGCTATAACCGGGCACGTATTTCCTGTCTTCGCCGGCTTTAAGGGGGGCAAAGGAGTGGCAAGCACCTTTGGTGTTCTTTTGTCCCTCCACCCTTATGCAACCATAATGTGTATGGCTGTCTTTCTTGCTGTATTGCTTATATCAGGCTATGTATCCATAAGCTCAATATCAGCAGGCATAGCTTTTCCTGTCATGCTGCTGATATTTTTTGACAGCCCCTCCCTTATGTTCAGTATCTTTTCCATACTGATTGCCCTTGCACTGGTCATAACCCATAAAAAAAACATCAGGCGTTTGCTCAGAGGGGAAGAAAACAGGTTTATCTGGAAAAAAAGAAAAGACCGACGGGAGCGGTAAAAGGACGGAGCCTGTCTAACACAAACAGGTAAGAGGAATACATTTACCGGACTTCATGCTATCGGTTACTTACAGAATCAAGACTGAGAGCAAACCTGGTACCAAGGTCTGTGAAGCCATCCGAATCATAATGCCATGGATCTGAATAACTGTAATTATCAGTTTCAGTAACAATGGCTGCATTGGGGTCTTCGTTCACAAGCTTATGCTGGGCGGCCCTGACTATCGCACCATGCTCCCATACCATTCCTGAAGGATCATTGCCTGAATCGGA
>JAWLFR010000109.1:0-7423 GCA_041685495.1 Bacteroidales bacterium | reverse complement strand
ATATGTAAGCCCGGTACTGAAAGAAGACCTTCATATCTCAGGAGTGCCGCGCATAAACATAAAGGCCGCAAGCAGCAAGCCGGCTGTCAACCTGTCGGTTTGGATGGTATCACTGCCATGGAATGAAAGAAGGAACAGCGGTATCACAGATAATATCATCACACGGGGATGGGCCGACCTGCAGAACCACGACTCCCTATGGGAAAGTGAGCCCCTGGTACCCGGACAGTTTTACGAGATGAGCTTTGATCTGCAGCCTGATGACCAGGTGATACCTGCAGGACAGCAGGTAGGGCTGATGATATTTTCCAGCGACAAGGATTTTACTCTCTGGCCCGATCCGGGTACGGAGCTGACGATTGATCTTGACGGCACTACACTCTCCCTGCCTGTTGTAGGAGGAAAGGAAGCATATGAGAAAGCAGTAAAATAATCTGTTCATGATAGTGTATAAAAAAATGGGTCTGAAGCAGAGATTAAAAAAACACCAGATGATAATAGAATAGAAAAAAAGTATTAATCAATATCTTTATAATAATAAATAAATCCCTTATTAACTGGTAATAACATGAAAGTATTACTTTATCTCAGTATTTCCGTTTTAGTTATTTCTCTTTTGGGCTGTAACTCAGAGGACAGAACCATTGAAAATCCCAATGTCCTGTTTATATCGATCGATGATCTGAACGACTGGACCGGGTATCTTGGTGGACATCCGCAGGCCCTGACGCCCGCTTTAGATGGGTTTGCCTCTGAAGCAGTCAGCTTCAACAACTCGTATTGTTCAAATCCCGCCTGCAACCCTTCACGAACCGCAGTAATGACTGGTTACGCACCACATACATCCGGAGTGTATTCCAATTACCAGGACTGGCGTGAAGTTATCCCGGAGAGAGTAACAATAGGTCAGTATTTTCGTGAAAATGGTTATTATTCTGCCGGTGCCGGAAAAATGTTTCACTACCATATGATTGATTCCGCCTGCTGGGATGAATACTGGCCTTCGCAGTTGCAGAATATGCCCAATGGATACATGCCTGACAGGGGAGAGTCAGGCACAGTAAACATGCCAGTTTTTGAAAATATGTATATGATGTTCGACTGGGCTTCTATGAATATACCGGATTCATTGATGGGTGATTATAAAAGTGTGAAATGGGTGTCAAACAAATTGCATGAGAATCATGAAAAACCTTTTTTCCTGGCCTGTGGCATTTATCGCCCTCATTTGCCCTGGTATGTTCCGGCTAAATATTTTGAGCCTTTTCCCCTTGACTCAATCCAATTACCGAAGGTATTATCCAGTGACCTGGATGATCTTGGTGAACGGGCAAGAGATATAGCATCACGCGCCGGAAATTACCATAAGCATGTTACCGAAGCAGGTCTGTGGAAAGATGCTGTACAGGGTTATCTTGCATCAACATATTTTGCAGATGCTATGTTCGGGATGCTTATGGATGCACTGGATAACAGCCCATATGCTGATAACACTATTGTCGTTGTATGGTCTGATCACGGCTGGCAATTAGGAGAAAAAGAGCACTGGCGGAAATTTGCTTTATGGGACAATGTTGTAAAAACAAACCTGATAATCAGAGTCCCCGAAGGAATAGAAGGGTTTCCTGAAGGTTCTGCTACTGAAATAAGTGAAAGGATTGTTTCGTTGCAGGACATTTACCCCACACTTATAGACCTATGTGGCCTTCCGCCACGTAATGATATTGACGGTAATTCCCTTGTCCCTTTGTTACAGGACCCTGAAAGAGAATGGAATTACCCGGCAATAACATCTTATGACTTCGGAGAGTTTTCGGTCAGAACTGAAAAATGGAGATATATCTCATATATAGATGGTTCTGAAGAGCTGTATGATCATGACACCGATCCGGAAGAATGGTATAATCTTGCCGGCGAAGATGAATATGCAGATGTTATAAATGAGCTCAGGGAACACCTGCCGGAAGATCCGGCACCGTTAATGAAAACCAGCCAGGAGCTGCAAGCGCATCATACTCCTCCGTTTGCCAACAAGGAAGAGTATCAATTCTGGCTGAATAATGATAAAAGTTACCCGGCTCTTATGAAAGAGTTCTGGAATACAAAGAACTAAATATTAATGCAGCAAAGTAAGAGATTTTAAGTCCGGCCAGATCATTAAAATTTCTATATTATCTGGCCGATAAAGCAGGATATAAATATTGCAGAAATACTTTTATTTTTCCAGTAAGCATATAAGAACCTCCTTAATAATCTGCTATTTTTCGCTGCCGGCACTACGATACTCACTGAGCTGAAACGATCTTACCATACTTTTCTCACCCTTACTGATCATGACAGTATATGAACCGGGTGGATAAAGTTCTGTGCCGGTTTTATAGGCTGATTTTACGTATCTGGCCGGAGTTTTTACAAGATCCCATTTGATTTCATTTATGCCCCTTACAGCATCTTTCGTGATGGTTTTAATTTTTTTTCCTCTTTCATTAATTATTTCTGCTTTCACTTCTCCGCCTGTCTTTGTAAAGAAGGTGAATTCGGGGTATTTTGCTGTCTCAAAATACCAGTCATCCTGGTAATCTCTTTGTTTTGGCAGCCTTGACTCATTGATAACAAATAGATGAATATCACTCTCCAAAACTGTATCATTCAAATTCTGTAGAGGACTTATATCCATTTTATAAATACCTCGACCGTATGTTCCTATAACCAGTTCATTCTCCCTGGGATGCACCAGTATATCATCAACTGATACAGCAGGCAGACCGGTATTCAATGAATACCAATTCACACCATCATCAAGAGAAGCATAGACTCCCAGTTCGGTACCCGTATACAATAATCCCTCTCTTAAGGGATCTTCTGTAATACATCTTGTTTTTTCAATTGGAAGGTTCCCGTTGATGGATTCCCATGTTACACCGAAATCTTCACTTTTAAACAGGTAAGGGTTGCGGTCTGCATTGCCTGCTGAAAGTGTCACATAAACTTTACTTTTATCAAATGCTGAGATATCAATAGAGTTTACCCTGATGGCAGGAAGATCCTTGCTTATATGATTCCATGTATCACCTCCATCGCGTGTTATGTATAATTCTCCCTTACCGGATCCTGTATATATCAACTCCGGATCAGTCTCACATACAGCAAATGAAGTCAGTTTATCGTTCTGATTATCACTCTCCTCTCCTTTTAGGGTTAAATCAGGACTTATTGCCTGCCAGGTATCACCACGGTCATTTGACTTAAATAGTCTGTTGGCACCATAGTAAATAGTATTCTTTTCATTCGCCGAGACATAAAACGGAGTTGACCAGTCATGTCTCAATTCAGCTTCGCAAAAGCTTCTTTCAGGACGTACAAAAGTATTTTTATTCTCAGACAGTTTTTTTCTCCTTAAGGCACCATTCTGGCTGGAATAGTATACAATATCCGGATTATCGATATCAGGCATTATATGGAGTCCGTCGCCCCCTGACCACCGATCAAGCCATACATACTCCCATTTATCGGTTACATTATATGAAATATCCTGGGTGGAAGGTCCATAAACATGGGAGTCGTCCTGGGTGCCGCCATAGATATTATATGGTTCTTCCATATCAACAGCTATCTTGTAAAACATTCCTATCGGTATGGTATTATGGTGCATCCAGTTTTCACCCTTGTCATAGGTAATAAAAGTACCACCGTCGTTACCCAGGAGAATCCTGGCCGGATTTTCAGGGTCTATCCAAAGATCATGCTGGTCAAGGTGCAGGTATTTCGAAATATTTGGCTGAATATGTACCAGGTTTCCTTCAATATGCTCGAATGTTTTACCTCCATTATCTGAATGTTGCAGGGTGACTCCCATTATATATATCTCATCCCTGTCAACAGGCGAAACAACTATATCACAAAATGACCATCCGAATGATGAAAGCAGGTAAAGGGGACCTTTATGAGTTTTATACCAATTATCGCCACCGTCATCCGATCTGTACACTTCACCGCCAATCATTTTGTTTCTCTCATTATCCGGCATCCAGTAATTCTCAATACAATCAGCAAGAGAGCCCGGATCATGCAGACCGGATTCTATCATTTCAATTATTTCATTTACTGTAAAAGAATTAATAACCCCATATTCTTTAAGGAAATCTGAAATAGTTGCTGAATCTAACTTCAGGAATTTCCTCCTGCTCATTTTTTGAACATCCTCAAGTTTTACCCCTTTATAAGGCTCTTTCTTTTCAGGTTCAGGAAAATCAGGATACCCTTCATAAAAATCGTTATGGTTATTCAAGTAAATATATACTACATCCGGATCAGAGGGAGATATATATACCCCTGTTCTGCCAATATTTTCACCATCGGGCAGACCACCGGTCAGCTTTGTCCATGACTTACCGCCATCTGTTGATCTGTATACATTACTCTTTGTTTCTTTTCTGTTCCATGTCGTAGCAAATATTATATCCGGATTTTCCGGATGTATTGCGACGTCGGCACAGCCTGTATATCTGTCATCGGAAAGGACCTTAATCCAGGATTCACCACCGTCAGTAGTTTTGAATAAACCTATTGTTTTATCTTCAGGATAATCTTTATTACCCATTGCTGCCACATAAACTGTATTCGGGTCCTGTGGCGAAATGGCAATCCTCATAATATTTTGACCTTCCTCAAGTCCCTTGTGCTCCCATGTCTTACCTCCATCCCCGGACTTAAAGACACCGAGACCGGGGTATGCTGATCCTGACAGGTTTGAAGAACCCGTTCCCACCCATACAATATCCGGGTCATCAGGGAATACTTCAATATCGCCTATCATTTGCGTAGGCTGTTCATCAAATACCGGGAACCATGTTATTCCTGCATTTTCAGTTTTCCACACTCCTCCTACCGGGGTGCCTGCATATACTATTGAAGGATCACCGGGTATACCAACAATGGAAGAGATCCTGCCGCTGTTTGTCAATGGGCCTGTTTGTGTCCATTCCAGTCCGCGGAATATTGAAGTGTCTGTCATTACACTATGGTCTTTCCAGGCGATCAGTCTTTCAGCGCCTGTAACCACAGTTCCTTCCTGTGCATAAAGATGAAATGTTACAAGAAAACCGATTATCAGAATAAGTAATTTTTTCATAATCAGATGAATAAATTAGTCCGTCCAAAATAGTATATCCATTCAGATCCATTCCTTTACCATATTGTGCCTCAACTATCACCGGTTTGTTGTTCAGAATCTGACCGCCGGTTAATCTGCCACTCCTGAAGGGATTATCATCATTATATTATTATAATACTGCCCGAATGCCGGGCTATTATAAAAATCTATTTAATAATAAATTTCCTTTTCATCTCAATATTCTCGCCGCTTAACTTGATCATATATAATCCGGGTTCAGCAAATTCCAATACTTTATAGAAATAGGGATTATTCTCTTCATTTTTATTTATACCCCTTATCATATCCCAGCTCCAGGTGTTAAGACCCTTCCTGAATTCCTGCTTCTTACTATATACTATATTATCGTCCGAATCAATTATATCAATATCAAGGGTGGCTTTTCCTGGTATAAAAAAACTAAAATTAACATCATAATGAGTTGTCATATCAGGTTTCGCCCCCGACTCATCAATTTCAGGCAGCTTTGCTTCTGTTAAATAAAGTATCCCGGCACCATCATCGTTTCCTGATAAATATTCATATAATGGTTCAAGATCAATCTTATATATCCCCCGCCCATGGGTAACAGCGATCAGATCCTTTTCTCTTTCCATTATGGTCATATCGGCTACAAAGCTGTTTGGCAGATCTTTACCCATAACATTCCATGACCTGCCTTTATCGGCTGATATAAGAGTGCCGTTAAATGTGCCAGCATAAAGAACATCTTCATATTCAGGATCTTCCAGGATAACATTAACAGGTGAATATGGTATATTTGAGTTTAAATTTTCCCATGTTGTCCCATAATCATCAGACATAAACACCATAGGGCTAAAATCATCCTGTTTAATACCACTGAGGGTAACATAAACCCTGGATTCAACGAAACGCGAAGGGGCAAAACTCTTAATATATTCAGCCGGTAATCCTTCGGATATAGCTTTCCAGGTAGCACCATCATCCTTTGACACCCATGCTGCACCAGCGGCAGTGCCCGCATATATAAGTCCCGGACAAACTGGTGATTCTTCCAATGCTGTAATACCCCCTCCGCGTCTGTCTTCAGTGGTGGGCTGTGCAAGGTTAGGACTTATTACAGTCCAGTTATTCCCTCTGTCTGTTGACTTAAACAGGTAATTAGCACCATAATAAAGTGTGGTATGATTAAATTTTGATACAAAAAAAGGTGTAAGCCATTCTGTAAAAAACTCATCTTCAATATTATCAGGAAGCTGAGGTTTTATTGACACCGTTTCCCCGGTAAGCATGTTCTTCCGTCTGATTGCTCCGTTCTGTGCTTCATAGTAAACAATATCCGGATCATCAGGGTCGGGTGCTGTAACTATCCCATCACCTCCTCCCCAGGGGTCAATCCAGATATATTCCCAAAGGTCAGGGGCATTTTCCTTTAGCGGGACAGCAGGTCCTCTGACTGCAGCATCATCCTGTGTGCCTGCATAGATTTTATATGGATTATCATTATCGGTCCGGACAAAATAGTACTCTCCAACAGGAATATTATTATAATGAAACCATGATGCTGATTTATCATATGAAATATACACTCCCCCATCATTGCCGAGTACAAGATGATCAGGATTATCAGGATTTATCCACATGTCATGATGATCAACATGCAGGTAATTCGCTGGACTGGTAACAAGATTATTAATATCACCTCCCAGCTGGGTAAATGTTTTACCCTTATCATTACTTCTCAATACCGATATGCCCAGCAGGTATATCTCCTTATCATCAGCAGGGTTAATAAAACAGTCGGTAAAAACATGTCCGAAAGAACTGAATATTTTCAATCCCTCCTCATGAGTTTTTTCCCATATGCCACCACCGTCGGTAGTAAGATATAATTCTGCTGTTCCTTCATTGATCTCCCTGTTCAGGTTATCAGTCAGGGCATAAACCTTATCCGGATTTTCATATGATACTGCCAGTCCCGTACGGCCGTTCATTTCGCCGTCAGGCAATCCATTAGCTGTTTCAATCCATGATTCCCCCCCGTCAGTACTCTTAAAAACACTGCTTCCCGGTCCACCTATTGCTTCACTGCACTGCCAGGATGAAGCATAAAGAATGTCAGGATCAGAGGGAGCAAAGATCACGTCATTTACCCCTGTCCTTTCATTTATATAAAGCACTTTTTCCCAATTTTTACCGCCATCCATACTCCTGTATAATCCCCTGGATGTATTTGGGGAATAGAATGATCCCAGTGCTGCAACAAATACTATATCAGGATTTTCAGGG
>JAWLFR010000108.1:0-7486 GCA_041685495.1 Bacteroidales bacterium | reverse complement strand
AATCCACCGATAAAGACCTCAGGTATTATATGATAAAGTGGTTTGAGAATAATGGTAATATTATTGTCAAAACTGATGATAACTGGCACCTGGTGCCGGAAGACTGGGTTATGAAAGCAGGCGGCAGGGAGTATGAAAAGCTCTTTGGCTCCGATAATTAAAAAATAAAGTATGAATAATTTTTATGTTCTGAACAGAAAAAAAGTGACAGCCCTGTTACTGTTTATTGCAGTATTTTTGTCTTCCTATGCTTTTATAGATGAGAACAAGAAAACCAATAAACCGCAGGAAGTAAAGAATATTATACTGCTGATTGGTGATGGAATGGGCGTTACACAGGTCTCAGGAGCAATGACCATAAGCGGTGATAAGCTGAATATGACAAACTCCAGGCATATAGGCTTAATAAAAACACATTCATTTGATGATTATAACACTGATTCGGCAGCAGGCGGAACAGCTATATCATCAGGTAAGAAAACAAAGAACGGGATGATTGGTATGTCAGCTGACAGCAACAGGGTGAAACTTATTACCGAGATTATCAGGAGAAAGAAAGAAATGTCATACGGGGTGGTAAGCACAAGTTCTGTTACTCATGCCACACCGGCATCCTTTGTTGCTCATAATATAAGCAGGAACGATTATGAAGGCATCGCGCTTGATTTTGTAAGGAATAAGCCGGATGTATTTATAGGAGGTGGTAAAGATAATTTTATTAAGAGAAGAGATCAGCGCGACCTGATCAGAGTACTGGAAAATGATGGCTACCAGGTTGTTTTTAATATGGATGATCTCATTGAAGCTGATGCGGAGAGGGTGGCTGGACTGATGGCAGATGGGCATATGCCGGCTTTGGCTGAGAACAGGGGTGATATGCTGTCAAAGGCAACAGGAAAATCTATTGAATTGCTCAATCGCAACCGAAAAGGTTTTTTTCTGATGGTTGAAGGCTCACAGATAGACTGGGGTGGACATGCCAATGATGCACAGTATGTACTTGAGGAAATGATAGATTTTGATAAGGCAGTGGGGGTGGCCCTGCAGTTTGCTGCCAGCGACCCAAACACACTTGTTCTGGTTACCTCCGATCATGAAACAGGGGGTATGGTGATTCAGGACGGTGAACTGAAAGAAAAGTCTGTGAGCGCTGATTTCGGAGTATCAGGCCATACAGGAGTTTTAGTGCCTGTCTTTGCTTTTGGTGCAGGGGCAGATATGTTTACAGGTGTTTATGAAAATACCGGCCTTTTTGATAAAATGATTGAAGCCCTCAAGTTGCGGTAAATAATTTATTCTGATATGGATATTATAATTTATCTGTTATGATTGCTGCTATAGTCAAGTCCTTGATTTTGCTTATGATTTTATGCCTGGGGTCCGGAAATATATCATTTTCACAGGATCTTGAGATTCTTCCTGTTGAGTCTGATATGAAAATAAGCCTGCTCCTTGGTGAGATATCAGGCATGGCATACGAAGAGGATGATATATATGCACTTAATGACGGAGGTAACGGACCTTATATATTTCAGCTTGATATACATACAGGAAGAACAAAGGAAAGGTACAGGATAGATAATATACGTAATAAGGACTGGGAAGAACTTGCCATTTACAAGGGATACTTATATATAGGTGATTTTGGCAATAACAGGGGAAACAGGCGCGACCTGACCATACACAGGATAAGGATTGACAGCCTGGATTATGCTGACCCGCCTGTTAGTTCAACCGGCATCGGCTACAGCCAACAAAAGAGTTTTAAACGGTCAAGGCATGATCATCGATGGGACTGTGAAGCAATGGTTGTATGCAAGGATGGCATTTATTTGTTTTCCAAGAACTGGAAAAGCCGTGTTACCG
The DNA here is from genome assembly GCA_041685495.1 of Bacteroidales bacterium. GTDB lineage: Bacteria > Bacteroidota > Bacteroidia > Bacteroidales > VadinHA17 > UBA9300. The sequence goes on along the minus strand of JAWLFR010000108.1, from coordinate 5,620 downwards.
AAATGTATGAAGTTAAGGAAGGGGAAATGAATAATCTGAGTCCCGCAGACTCCTTTGATGCCGGTTTCCTGGTAACAGGTGCATACTATGATTCCGTGCATGATGGTCTGTACCTCTGCGGATATTATAAGAATGAAACATACCTTTTGCATTTCAGGAATGCGGAAACAGTTGGATTTACAGATGATTACCGGAAGTATGTTATACCCGGACTCAAAAATACGCAGGTGGAATCTGTATTCCGTAAGGGGGATTATATCTATCTTGCCTCTGAACGAACACTTAAGGCACAGGCCATTTATATGATACCGGTTTCAAAGCTGCAATAGAAAAATGAAAGAATCATTAGATACAGGAACTATGCTGCCCGTTATTGAACACTTTTATTCAATACAGGGTGAGGGTTATCATACTGGTAAAGCAGCTTACTTTGTCAGAATAGGAGGTTGTGATGTGGGTTGCAGCTGGTGCGATTCGAAATTTGCATGGAATGCGGCGGGACTGGAGATGACTTCCCTTGATGAGATAGTTAAAGCCGTGAAATTATCCGGGGCCGACTCGGTGGTTGTGACCGGCGGAGAACCGCTAATGTATAAACTCGGTCCCCTGAGCGGGGAAATGGAAAAAATGAAAATTAAGACTTATCTTGAGACTTCCGGATCGCACAGGCTTACGGGTAAATGGGACTGGATATGCCTGTCGCCTAAAAAAAACCTTCCTCCGCTGGATGATATTTGTAGTCTGGCGGGGGAATTGAAGGTGATAATAGAGAGTGAGGATGATTTTGCCTGGGCGGAGAAATACAGGGCCAAGGTGCCCCCTTTTTGTAAATTATATCTTCAGCCGGAATGGAGCAGATATAAAAAGATAATGCCTGTACTGGTTAATTATATTAAAAACCATAAGGAATGGTCAATATCACTTCAGAGTCACAAATTTATGGGTATACCCTGAGAATAGGTCTCCTTTTATTATGCCTGTTTGCTTCATCTGTTCTTATGTCGCAGGAGCTTCATACAAGGTCAAACAGGGCGCTGACTGCATATAATGAAGGCAAGGAAGCCTATGATTTTATTAATTATAATAAAGCAGAGAAACTTCTGTTTGAAGCTATAAGTCACGACCCGGGCTTTATTGAGGCCCATCTTCTGCTGGCCGAACTCTCAAAAGACCTTCGTAAGTTTGAACAGTCAAAACAAGCATATGCTGAGGTGATGAGAATAGACTCAGCATTCTTTCCCCCCGCATTATATGCTTATGGTGAAGTTGAGTTTATACTGGGTAACTATGCTGAAGCAAGAACTAATTTACAGGCATACCTTGACATGATGGAAGGAAGATCTTTGAATGCAGAAAAAGCAAGAAAATATATTGCTGACTGTGAGTATGCCCTGGAAGCCATAAAAAACCCTGTGGATTTTAATCCCGTCAACCTTGGAGATTCAATCAACACTTCACATGACGAATACTGGCCGGCCATAACGGCAGATGATAAGATGCTTTTTTTTACAAGGCAGACGACATTCAGGAGCAGTAATATGCGCAGTGAACAAAGGCAGGAAGATTTCTATTACAGTTACAGGGTAAATGGTGAGTGGTCCCTTGCATTAAATGCCGGACAGCCCCTGAATACCATATATAATGAAGGTGCTCAAACACTCGATGCAGGTGGCAACTATATGTATTTCACTGCCTGTAACAGGAAAGAGGGAAAGGGTAGTTGTGATATTTATTATTCTGTAATATCAAACGGTAAATGGAAGAGGGGCATTAATATAGGTAGCCCTGTGAATACTAAGGCCTGGGAATCGCAGCCTTCACTTAGTCCCAATGGCAGGCAGCTGTACTTTGTGAGTAACCGTCCGGGCGGCTACGGGGGAATGGATATATGGGTCAGCACCATGATAAAAGACGGAAAATGGTCTGAGCCTGTAAACCTGGGGGATAAAATAAATACCCCGGGGGATGAAATGTCACCGTTTATACATTTTGATAACAGGACTCTCTATTTTTCTTCCAACGGGAGGCCATGCATGGGAGGCTTTGATATTTTTATGTCAAGAATGGATAATGACAGTGTATGGTCTGAGCCTGAAAACCTGGGGTACCCTATAAATACCCAGACAGATGAAATAGGACTGATAATTAACTCCTCAGGCAAGCTTGCATATTTTTCATCGGAGATAAACCCCCGGAAGGGGAGAGATTTGTTTTCTTTTGAAGTACCTGAGCAAATAAGACCTGACCCGGTGTCATACCTTAAAGGCATTGTAAGGGATAAACTGACGGGCAAAAAGCTTAAAGCATCTTACGAACTGATAAACCTGAATACAGGAAGGGAAGAAGTTACATCTCTGACAGGCAGCGGGGGCGATTTCCTGGTATGCCTGCCATCAGGATATAATTATGGTATTAATGTGAGCAGTCCGGGTTACCTGTTCTATTCTGAAAGTTTTATGATACAGTCAGAGCACAGCTCCATTGAACCATTCGAAAAAACAATATTGTTAAGCCCCATCCGGGCCGGACAACAAATGTCGCTGCATAATGTGTTTTTTGACCTTGATTCATGGACCCTGCGTGAAGAATCATTACCGGAACTCGGCAACCTGCTTGACCTTCTGGAAAACAACCCCGGACTGGTAGTTGAGATAGGAGGACATACGGATTCCACCGGTACTGAAGAGCATAATTATAATCTATCCGAACAGCGCGCACGCGTAGTCAGGGATTACCTGATCAATAAGGGAATAGATCCCGGCAGACTGAAATATAAAGGTTATGGTGAGAATGAGCCGCTATATGATAATAGCACTGAAGAAGGTATGCGAAAGAACAGGCGTACTGATATAAAAGTACTTGAGATAACAAAATAAAGAGAAAGAGCACAGTTAAAAAGTGCTCCTTCTCATTATTAGCAGACATATGCTAGTTCAGGTAAGATTATCAGATTGCGATTCTGGAAAGAATGCTATTAGATTTTTCGTTCTTAATAATCCCATGATCAGGTATGGAAAAATAAATGCAGCTACCATCATCACCGTTTGGTTTTATCCAGTACCTTCCACCCATGCTTTCAATAAGCTTCTGGGTAAGGATAAACGAAACTGTTGTAAATGTATTCTGGTACCTGTTAATGTATTTACCCAGGTTTTTACAATTAAGAAGCTCACTATTCCTGGTGTAACCATTTCCTGAATCAATGACGTAGTATTCAACCCTGTTCCTGTGCCTGATGTAACCAATTTTTATATAACCCGATTCCGTAGTCTCCATGGCATTGAAAAGAAGATTTTTTAAAACCCGATTAATCTTCTCCCTGTCAATGTACATGAAGTCATCCCCGGACCTCTCATCCATTATAAGTGTAACATTCTTTTTGTCAAAGCGGTTAAGTGAATTGTCCAGTTCATCCAGGAGACCCTTAAGCAAATCCTTAAGCCGTACCTTTGTGATTGTTGACCTCGGCACTTCGGAATCAATAAGTGCAGAGTCAAGAAAATTATCAAATAGTGTAATTAACTGATCGCATGAATTCATAATATGGTTGTTATACTCCCGGCGCTCCTCATCAGAGCATGTCTCATTATTACTCAGGAACGTGAACGCTACTATTGAATTCATGTAAGTCCTTACTTCATGAGATAAGCCTGTTAATATTGAAGGAGTATTCAACATATTGGTGTTTTGAACAGGACCTCTGTTATCTGACTTATCATTATCACCCTTCGGTGATTCCTTCTCTATATTTTTCCCAAAAGCCATAAACATCCTTATCTGTAATTAGTTCTAATTATTAGTATGTCTTCTATCTAGTCTATTTTCCTGAGCAATTTCCTGGCATCTCTGCTATGCCTGCTGTCTGAACCGGATATGCCCTCAAGTACAGGTCTGGCTTTATTATCCTGGCCTGTCTGGAGATAACAAATACCCAGGTAAAACTTTGCATCCTCAATAAAAAGGTTGTCATTATCCTCAACGACCCTGTTAAAAGAACCAATAGCCTCAGTATACTGCTCTATGTTCATATGCGAAGTACCTTTCATATATTCAAGCTGCATATCTTCATCCACAATCATGTTAAACCACCTGATGGCTTCTGAATAATCGCCTGCCTGGTATAAGTCGGTGGCTTTCATATACGCCTCATCCATGTCAGCGGAAAGTGAACGTGACACTGAAAGGGGAGTGTATTCGGGTGAATATTTATCTGCATAGTCAACATTGCCAATGTCCCCTGTAAGGTATAAGCTTACACTGCCCAGTAGCATCAGACCGGCAAATATAGCGGCATAACGGACAAGCTTTTTGGCCTTTCCTTTACCGGCAGCGGCTGCTTTCCTGTGCCTTGTTTCGGCATTCATCAGTGTTTGCCTGAAAGCAATCGCTTCCTGGTTGGCTGTATATTTATTTACCTTTTTTCGTAATTCAAGCTCTTTCTGTAAGCCCGGATTACCCTCAAGCTCAGCCTCAAACCATTTCTTTTCGGCATTTTCCATTTTACCATCAAGGTATCTCTCGATAAAACGAGCGAACTCAATCTTTTTCATAATCTATTATGTTTCAACGAATTAATAATCGTTTCCTTTTAAGCTCCCTGGAGCTTTCGGCTTTTGAGCTCCCTGGGCGCTTCTTGCAATTCAACAGGCTGATTTTCAATAAACCAGGCCGGTTCTTTACCCTCCGTCTTTCTGCCCGCCTGCTGTATAATGAGCACCGGTGCAATTCACTGCGGTCGGCATGATTCAAAAAACTCTGCCACAGCCGGGCTGTTTTTACATACTCGTCCTTCTTTTCCAGCAATAGAACAGCTTACTTCACATTTACTGCATGTGATACTGCATTCGTCTGCCTGCCCTCCCGGATAATATTATTTATATCCTGCCGGGATTTCCTGTCCGGCATCCTTTATACCTTCATCGGCCTGATGCAGGGATATTTTCTGCCGTCCTGTCAAAAATGCTGATAGTTTTCTTTACCAGCTCTGTACCTGTAATTTTTATATCTCAGGTTCAGTTACCGGGGGAACTTCTTCTCCTTTTCCTTCAGGGTTTCCTTCCCCGCCGCGTACATATATCATTTCTTCGTCTGAAAGTAAAAATTCACTGAAGTTCTCAAATTTCTCCTGGTTAAAAGTTTTCATTGTTTAATTTTTTAATTGGTTACACTATTTGTTTAATTAATCGGGTTTTAATGCTGTCTTCTATATATACATGTCATTTTTACCCCTTTTGTGACAAAAAAAAATCAACTTTTTTTTTAGCTTGATCGTATGTGTCATATATTCAGTGCAATACAACATGATTTTTTTTTGGCATTTTTGCCTCAAATAATGATATTTGCTTTCCTTAAAGGCATTTCTTTAAAAGATGAGATCAGTATTCCGTAATATATTCAAGCTGCTTTTCTTAATATTGTATTCCTCTGCGGGAGTGCAGGCATCTTATGCGGTGCCGCAGATACAGAATGATTCCATTATAAGGTTAAAGCTTGACAGCTTCAGGATAGCAATGACAAATGGGAGTCCTGATGCAGACTATTATTATGACCTGGTGAGGGGGTACATTGGTTCAGGGAAGATTGGCGACAGCCTGCTGCTATCAGATTCATATTATTACAC
>JAWLFR010000107.1:0-7525 GCA_041685495.1 Bacteroidales bacterium | reverse complement strand
CGGAATGCCTCCTTATAGCTCAGGTTCTCATGGCCAAGGATATAGCATTCGCCTTTTCTACCCTTCTCTATAGCATTGGCAATGGCAACAGCCACATCTTTCACATATACAAAATTCCTTCCCCCGGGAGGATAACCAGGCATTTTACCATCGTTTACCGCAAGTATCATTGTGCCTGATGAAGGTTTGGAATCATAGGGACCAATCATAAAGGTGGGATTAAGCACAAGCGCATCCAGACCTTCCTTTTCAACGGCCTCAAGCACCAGTGTTTGTGCGGCATATTTCGAACACATATAGTCAAGCTTATACCTGCCTGCTGCATAAGGCCTTGTTTCGTCACCCGGACTCTCCTTATCGCCCGGACCGAATGAGTTTGCCGTACCGATATGCAATAATCTTTTCACCCCGGCTTCCCTGGCTGCAGATATTATATTCTTTGTGCCCTCAACATTTATTTTCCAGTAGTCAATATGTTTAGGGGGCCATGTATCTGTTTTCGCGGCGGCATGTATAATAATATCACTTCCTTTCACAGCTTCCAGCAGCCCGGGGTAATCAAGTATGCTTCCATAACATTTATCTACCTCCAGCTCTTGAGGATAAGCTGCTTTCCGTCCCTCTTCAATAAAAACTTTAACGTCACATGAACGTTCGAGAAGCACCCTTACCAGGTTATTGCCAAGCACCCCGTCAGAGCCGGTAATAAAAACTTTCATATTACAGTTTTTTTGTAATTGCCAGGTTAATACGCTCTTCACTGGCTAACATCCGCCTTGTTCTATCTCCTGCCGGTCCCACTGCATTAATCCAATAATGAAGATAAACAAAAATACTATCTTGCTCTTAAATGTGGCAGACATCTTTTATATTATCTTTCCGGCTCGGAAATACCAATAAGCCGGGAAATTTATAAAATATTGACAAGAAATCAGGCCAAAGAGCATAATTTTGTATAATTGAAATTGCCAGGAACAGATTATTTATGAAAGAACCATTATTCGGTAAGAGTCTGGACGAGATAATTGCCATAGTAAAAGAGCAGGGATTACCGGCATTTACTGCACGGCAGATAGCGGAATGGCTGTACAGTCACAAAGTGAATGATATTGACAGCATGAGCAACCTTTCTAAAAAGGCACGGGAAGGGCTTAAAATGAAATATACCATCGGGCGCAGTCTGTTTATTAAGCAAATGGAGTCGGCTGACGGAACAAAAAAATACCTGTTCCCGGCAGGAGATAATAAATCTATTGAGTCGGCATATATACCGGGTGAAAACAGGAACACCCTGTGCATATCAAGCCAGATTGGCTGCAAGATGGGATGTCACTTCTGCATGACCGGCATGCAGGGCTTCCAGGGACAGCTGACGGCGACGGATATACTGAACCAGTTGGTAAGCATAGAGGAAACAGACAATATTACGAACCTGGTATACATGGGCATGGGTGAGCCCTTTGATAACACGGATAATGTCATTAAATCAATAGATATCCTTACCGCCGACTGGGGCTTTGGTATGTCGCCCCGGCGGATAACGGTATCAACCATAGGTATTATTCCAGGCATGAAAGAGTTCCTGCTGCGCACTGATGCCCACCTGGCCATAAGCCTTCATACGCCTTTTTCCGAAGAGCGTAAAAAACTGATGCCCGCTGAGAAGAGCCATCCCCTGGCTGAAATAATGAAAATAATAAAGGACTATGACTGGGGCAGGCAGAGAAGGATATCCTTTGAATACATTATGTTCAGGGATGTCAATGACAGCGACAGGCATATCAATGAGTTGTCGCGACTCCTGGGCGGACTGCGCTGCCGCGTCAACCTCATCAGGTTTCATGCTGCACCCGGACTGCCATTTGAAAGCAGCAGCGACGACACCATCGCCAGGTTCAGGGATAAGCTCGGAGCAAAGGGTATAATAACCACCATACGCGCTTCACGGGGCGAAGATATAATGGCAGCGTGCGGACTGCTCTCCACCATGGAGAAGCATTAAGCTGCAGCCCGGAGGCCGATGATTTATTTGTGGTCCGGATACTGCACTTTGTACCGGACACGTAAAAAGAGCTTCAGGATACTGTACCCCTATATCTCCAGGTTGGATATCTCCTCTGTTACCTCGAATTCATAATCAGGATAATCATAAAGAGGGACACGAGGCTCGGTCTCCCCGAGCGAATAGCCCCATATACTCTCGTATTCAGCCGGGTTATCTCCCAGTTCTGCCAGCTGGTCAAGATATTCGCTTATCGATTTTGACTCAATAATAATGATCTTGCCCATCTTGTGTATTATGGGACTGTGCACCCTTGTGGAATCATGGTCGAACTCCAGTATGCGCCTCCCATAACGGGTTATACCGATAACCCTGTATGTCAGACTCTTACCCACACCAGGGAGGTTAAGAACATTCCTGTCCGTTGCCAGAAAGGGTATATTCGCCTTTTGCCTCAGTGCATTTATATTTTCCTGCATATTTTCTGCTTCCGCCGGGAACTCCTTTATCTCCTCATAATATTCCTCCGGTATAAAGCCCAGGATCTTCTCTTCAATCTGTTCCTGCACAGCCCTGGCATTGGGTGCAAAATTGAAATTATTCTCCATATACCCTTTCACCGAGAAGGTATAATAAGTGAGTACGCCTATATCATTCAGCACCTTACGGAGCTTTGAGGTATGGCCTCTCCTGGAGGCGGCTGTGGTAAATACCAGCTGGTTGGTAACGGTCCACCCGGCGGCGATCAGCTTCTTCAGTCCGTCTTTGGCCTCGGGTGTAATTTCCATGGGCGACTCAAAATGGGTCTGTATAAGAAACTGCTGAATACCGGCTTTCGATGCTTTCTTTTTAAAATCACCCAGGATACCTGCCAGATCATCATTTATCCTCTGTGGCAGGTAAGCCGGCAGCCGGCTGCCCAGCCTTACCCTCTGTATCTCCGCATGCTTCTGCCCGTCCTTAAGTTTTTTATTGGATTCTTTCTTACGCAGTGCCATTTCATAAACAGCATCAAGAATCTTCACCAGCGATTTGTCGCTGCTCATAAGGGCATCACCCCCGGTAATCAGTATATCCCTGAGCTGTGTATCCTCCTCGAAATAGCTCATTATCTCTTCAAGGCGCTGGTCCCAGGATTTTTTTGGCTTAAGCTTATCAAGGTTAAAATTAAGATGCCCGCTCTGAAAATCATAGAGCCTCTGGCATGATGAGCATAGTCCGCCACAGGCCCTGCCCATGGTGTCGGGTATCATTATTGCCACCTCCGGGTATCTCCTGTGTATATTATGCTCGGTGGGTAATATCCACCCTGCAGCATTGGGCTTGCCCGGCTCCACCAGGTCTTCTTTTTCCCATGCCACTATATGTCCGAACTCGTTTACCAGCTGCTGGCTGTACAGAACATAATACCTTATGGCAAGATCGGCTCCTATGGCAAAATACGGCACCCTCACATGCAGTAATGAAAGGTAGTAGGGATTGACAAAGAAGGGAATCCCTTTTTCTTCGGCATCCTTAAGTATTTTCATGGTGTCCGGGTCGAGAGAATAGCCCAGCAACTCATTCAGCAATTCGGGTGTCCTGACGGCAAAGCGGAGGTGAAAAAGGTGCTCCTTCCACCATTCGGTCATTACAAGCACCTTTTGCTGACTTGACAAGCCCTCTTCAAAGAAATATTTTTTATCCTTTATCAGGCCGGCATCCATCTTATCAATCAGTATCTTTATTATCCTGTCGCGGTTCTCCTCCCTTAACTTAACAATGCGCGGATCCAGTCCGGATGGAAAACGCTCCATCCATAAGCGCAGCTGCTTCTTTTCAGGATTCCTGCGTTCATAGGTGCCTGCCAGTTGCCTGAAAAGATAAAGCATATCCTTAAAAAAAGCCGGCCTGGCACCTCCCGTACCGTGGGTTACAGCCATCCATATCATCTTAACGGGATTATTAACGGCCTGCTCGCCCCTCAGGTTAAGGTCCTCATACGACCGCCCGGCATGGTCTATATAATCCAGTATGCGTATTGCCGCAAAATCTTTCCATTCCAGCTTCTCAAATGCTTCCCTGCCCTTTACCTCTCCTTTATAAAACCTGTAAGCATCAGGGCGGTTTTCCAGTATCCCCGTCACCCAGTCCTTAACGCCAACCAGTGCCTCCGTCTCGTTCCTTGCATTCCTCATTATCTCCTCCAGAACAGGATTCTCTTTCAGTAATTCCTTGAGTACCCGGTGAGCCTTTACATTGATGGCAATCCTGTCAAGATCCAAAAATTTTTCCATGCTTAAAATGCTTTATCAGATTATAAATTTAATAAAAATACCGCTAAAAATCCAGCTTATAAACCTGCAGAACTCACTGCTTACAAATTTAAACCGGTAACATAGAAAAATTTTGTAATAATTCAATTATCATGTATATTTGATTAATCAATAAAGTGTAAATTATACATTTATAGCATTATGAAGAATATTATTTTATTATCGCTCAGTCTTATTATTATGCTCATGGCCTGTGACGGGGCTAATGATAAGGAGCACAGGATAGAAACAGAAGGACCAGAAGTCGTTGATTTCGGGGTGCTTCCTTTTGACCTGACACAGGTTAAGCTGCTGGAAGGACGTTTTAACCATGCCACAGAGCTTAATAAGAAGATACTGCTGGACTACGATCCGGACCGTTTTCTTGCCACCTTCAGGATGGAGGCCGGACTGGAGCCCAAAGCCGAACACTACGGTGGTTGGGAGGATTATCCGCGGCGCAACCTCAACGGTCACAGCCTGGGTCATTATATGACAGCACTTGCTCTAATGTACAGGACATCGGGTGAGCAGGAATTCCTTGACAGGCTCAATTATATTGTTGATGAGCTGAAGATATGCCAGGAAGCCGATGGCGACGGTTATATAGGGGCACTGCCTGGGGCAAAGAAAGTATTTGAGGAAGAGGTGGCTAAGGGAGATATACGATCGGCTGGATTTGATCTTAACGGTTACTGGGCCCCATTTTATATAATGCATAAAATACTTGCCGGCCTGAATGATGCTTACATTTACTTTGGCAACGAGAAAGCCCTGGAGATTTCGAAAAATTATGCCGACTGGATATCCTCGGTGGTAAAACCACTCAATGATGAGGATCTGCAGGAAATGCTCCACTGTGAGCATGGCGGCATCAATGAATCCTTTGCCGAGTTATATGCCATAACGGGCAAGGAGAAATACCTTGAAACGGCCAATCTTTTTTATCATAAGGAGGTGCTGGATTCACTGGCCAATAAAGTGGACATACTGCCGGGTTTACATAGTAACACGCAGATACCTAAGCTTATAGGACTGGCAAGGCTCTACGAGCTTACGGGCAACGAGCAGTACAGGGAAACAGCACGCTTTTTCTGGGACAGGGTAGTACATCATCATTCGTACGTAACCGGCGGTAATTGCTTCGAAGAATATTTCGGTGAACCCGACCAGCTGAACGACAGGCTGGGTCCGGGCACCACGGAAACGTGCAATGTTTATAATATGCTCAAGCTGTCGCGCCACCTTTTCACCTGGAAGCCAACAGCAGAGGTAGCCGACTTCTACGAGAGGGCACTGTTTAACCATATGCACTCATCACAGCATCCTGAGACAGGTCATGTAATCTATAACCTGTCGCTGGAGATGGGCGGTTTCAAAACTTACCAGGATCCGGACTATTTCACATGCTGCGTTGGCACAGGCATGGAAAACCATTCCAAATATGCACGCAATATCTTTTACCATAATAACAAAGAATTATATATCAGTCAGTATATAGCGTCGGAACTCAACTGGGAAGAAAAGGGCCTTGATATGGTTATGATGACTCAATATCCTGACGAGCAGGGTGCGACTGTTGAATTCAGAAACGAAGAACCTGTTGATATGGTTATCCAGATAAGGTATCCTTCATGGGCTGAGGAAGGGATAGAGATAAAAGTCAATGGCAAAAAGCAGTCTGTCAGGCAGGAGCCCGGCAGCTTTGTTCCTGTAAAAGGCAAGTGGAAAGAAGGGGATAAAATAGAAATATCCATTCCTTTCACCTTAAGGCTCGAGGCAATGCCGGATAACCCAAAAAGAGTAGCCATAATGCATGGTCCCGTTGTACTGGCAGGTGATCTCGGTCCTGAAAAGGATCCTGAGGCATACGATCCCATGTATGTGCCTGTCCTTATAACGGAAAACAGGCCTCCGGAAGAATGGCTGACAGCGGTGGACGGCAAGCCCAATACTTTTGTAATGAACGATGTCGGACAACCAAGGGATGTGGTACTGAAGCCCTTCTATGACACTCATAACAGGAGGTACAGCATCTTCTGGGATATTTTCACAGAGGAAGAATGGAAAAACAAGCAGGAGGAGTACAAACTGAAGGAAGAAAGGCGCAAGGAGCTGGAGCAGCTAACAGTTGATTATGCACAGCCCGGCGAGATGCAGCCCGAGCGGAATCATAACTTCAAAGACAATGACAGCAGGGTGGTACGCTTCAGGGGCAGGGCCGGCAGGGAGTCGCGCGGCGGCTGGTTCTCATTTGATATGAAGTCACTGGCCGACTCACCTCTTACACTGGTTGTTGATTACTGGGGTCAGGAAAAAAGGCGCACTAATTTTGACATACTGGTTAATGATAAACTTATTGCTACCGAAACCATTTCGAGGGATGACGGTGAATTTATCAGTATAAGCTATCCCATACCCCGCGACATTACGGTGGGCATGTTCAATGCCACTGTGAAATTCAGGGCAAAAGACGAATATGCCGTTGTTGGCCCTGTTTACGGTGTAAGGATAATTAAAGGTGAATAAAACAAACAGCTTATTGATACAAGGACGGCAGCTTCTGAACAGGAGCTGCCGTTTTTTTACTTCCTGGAAACTCTAAACGGGAGCTGACGTTTTATCTTCCCTGAAAAGCTTTATTGTATCATCCTGCAGCAGGGCCCACATTGAATATACACCCTTGGCAGTGCCTATGGGCACATTAAGGCAATTAATGGCTGACACTACAATCAGCAGTACCCTTGCCCACTCATGATAGCTCAATAAACCTATACCTCCAACAATGCTGAATATAGATACCAGGGCTATCAGGACAGGAATGATTATCTTAACAGCATAAAGCACCGATTCAGCTATATCCTCCCCCTGAACAAAGGACTGGGCAAAATTAATTGAAAGAAAGATTACCAGGGCCCCCACCAGGCCGAGCACTGCAAAGCCTATATGCAGTCCCGCCACCAGACTCACATGTTTTCTCATATCTCTTACCTTTTCCATAAGCGTCTTTTTTTTATGCAAGATAGAAAAAATACACTTCTCCTAATGTTAACGGGCTGTATTGATTTGTAATATCTATGCTTAAGCAACTATTATTGTTTAATAATGGTCTGTTAAAAAAGATTTAAAATTAAATATACAGCTTATCAGCCTTATTTATTATTTTTGGTAATATAAAACAGTAATTAAGCACAATACCCCAACCACACAAAATCATAACAAATGAAAA
>JAWLFR010000106.1:0-7667 GCA_041685495.1 Bacteroidales bacterium | reverse complement strand
GGCTGATGTATGTCCTTGGCATGAAACTGAAAGACCTGCAGAAAGAATGGTATGAGTATTACCGTGATTATTATGAAAATTTAGAGAATGACGAGCCTGAAGGCGAGCCCGGGCAGAAGATACATGAGACAAAGAAGAGAAGGATAATACAGGATGTAAGTGTGAGTCCGGATGAACGCTATGTTGCCTATATAACATACAACTGGGGAAAACGTAAAATATGGGTTCATGACACGGAAACAGGCAAGCGTGAGAAGATAGCAGCCCTTGAGCCTAAGTATGAGCAGGTGGCTGATATCAGCTATCCTGTAATAGGATGGCACCCTGGGGGCCGCATACTGACATATATAAATGAAGAAAAAGGCGACCTGAAGATATATTTTCACAGGCTGCAGAGTGGCGAGACAGAAAGCCGCAACCTGCTCTATTTCGATAAGGTGCTAGACTTTGACTACTCGCCCAACGGCAACAGGCTGGTGATGTCAGCCGTGAAAAACGGGCTTACGGATATCTTTGTTCATACCATTGCTTCCGGCACCAATGAACAGGTAACACGTGATGTGGCTGATGATCTTAACCCCAGGTATGTGAAACCCGGGGGTAACAGTATAATATTCAGCTCCAACAGGCTCAATGACACACTGGACATTCCCTTTGACCCGCTGGAAGAAACGGCACTCAGCTATGATCTTTTCAGCTATGACCTGCAAAAGGATAATAAGGTGGCTGTACGACTGTCAGAAGAGGAATATATTGAGCGGATGCAGCCAGTGCCTGAGAATAAAAGGGAGCTTTATTACCTGGGCGATAAGACCGGGGTTATCAATAAGTATGTTGCACGGTCCGACAGTGCCATAAGCTATATAGATACCACAACCCATTACAGGTATTTCATCAGGTCAGAACCTGTAAGCAATTATAACAGGAATATAATAAAGCATGATATTGCGGGCAGCAGGGTGGCAGAGATAAAATTCAGGGATGGCAGTTACCACCTGTATACCGGCCCTGTTGGGGAACAGGACCCCATCCCGGAAGATGAGCTTATCACCACCCCTTTCAGGGAGGAAAAGACAGCCATGCTTCACAAAGCAGACAGCATTGAGCAGCTGAGACAGATGCTGATAGAGGAAGACAGGCGGAGAAGGGACACCCTGACAAAGCCACTGTACGAGTATTATGCCACTGATGAGCCCATAGATTTTAATTTCTATATCTTCGAAAAAGAAAAAGAAAACTACTATGAGCAGCAATGGCGTGATGAGAAATATATGGACATTGACCTGGATACGGGCAGGATCGATTTTCCGTCAATAAGGATTTACCAGCCATCATTCTATAATAACTATATAGCCAACCAGATAGATTTCAGTTTCCTTAACCAGTCATACCAGGCATACAGCGGCGGTGCCCCATATTTCAATCCCGGCTTTAACATGCTTACCCAGATAGGAGTGGTTGATCTTTTCGAGGACTACAAGGTAACCGGGGGATTCAGGTTTGCAGGCAATTTTGACAGCAATGAATACCTTGTCAGCATAGAAAACCTGAAAGGCAGGTTTGACAAGCAACTTGTTTTCCACCGGCAGGCACTCAACAGCTATAATGACTCTGCCTATTTCAAGATACACAGCCACAACCTCTATTTCACCCTGGCTAAACCCATCACCACGGTGCTGGCACTGAAAGGGACAGTAAGCTACAGGAATGACAGGTATGTGGAGCTGGCAACAGATATAAGCTCACTGCACAGCGATGCCGTACACCGCCACTGGGCGGGACTTAAGGGTGAAGTGGTTTATGATAACACCAGGTTCCGGGGTACCAATATATATTTCGGTACACGCTTTAAGGTGTTTGGTGAATATTACCGGGATATACAGACAAACAAATCAGATATGTTTGTCATAGGGGGAGATTTCAGGCATTACCTGAGGATACACCGCGACCTGATATGGGCTAACAGGTTTGCTGCCAGCTCGTCTTTCGGACCTACCAAACTGCTGTACTACCTGGGAGGAGTGGATAACTGGCTGGGATTCCTTTTCAACGATATTCCCATGTTTGATCAGTCAATACCTGTAGACCCCGGAGCTAATTACGGCTTTCATACTCTTGCTACCAATATGAGGGGCTTCAGCCAGAATATAAGGAACGGCAATAACTTCGCACTTATCAACAGTGAGATACGCTGGCCAGTGATAAGATATATAGCAGGCCGGCCTCTGAAATCAAAGATTCTGAATGATCTCCAGCTGGTGCTCTTTGGCGATGTGGGAACAGCATGGAGCGGACTGCACCCGTGGACGGGGGATAACAGCTGGGATATCGAGACAGTGGAGAACGGGCCGGTGAAAGTGGTACTCGACACTAACAGGGAACCCATAGTGGGCGGCTTTGGATACGGACTGAGGGCCAATATATTCGGGTATTTTGTCAGGGCCGACTGGGCCTGGGGTGTTGAGAACTCAATTATACTGCCCCGGGTATTCTACCTTTCCTTCAGCCTCGACTTTTAGCCATCTATAATTTATCATATGGACAGACTAGCAGAAATCATCACAGCAAAAGCCAATGAATTATTTGATGAGACAATACGGCTGAGAAGGCATTTCCATATGTACCCCGAACTATCATTCAGGGAATACGATACATCAGATTATATCTGCAGTTACCTCGATAAACATGGTATTGATTATACCGCTAAGCTGGCCGGAACAGGTATCATAGCGTGGATCAACGGTGAGAAGAAAGCAGGGGGCAAAACCATTGCACTCAGGGCCGAGCTTGATGCCCTGCCTGTAAAGGAAGCAAGCGGACTGCCATGGGCCAGCAGGAACGAAGGGCTTATGCATGCCTGTGGTCACGACAGCCATATGGCTATGCTTATGTCAGCGATAAAAATAAGCAGTGATCTGAGAAAGGAATTTGCAGGTAAAATGGTTTTTATCTTCCAGCCCGGTGAAGAGCAGGCACCCGGCGGAGCAAAAAAGCTGATGGAAACAGGGACCTTCAGGGATATCCGACCCGACCTGATAATAGCCCAGCATGTGCTGCCTGACCTCCCCTCTGGCATGACAGGATTCAGAGGAGGTAAGTATATGGCCTCGGCTGATGAACTGCATATAAGCATAAAAGGTCGTGGCGGACATGCAGCACTGCCGGAAAAGAGCAGCGACCAGGTCCTGATAGGCAGTGAACTGGTAATAAAACTAAAGGAGGCGGCAAATGAATATAAGACAGATGAACCGCTGGTGCTGGGCATAGGCAGCTTTACAGCCAGGGGTGCTACCAATATCATACCCGATAAGGTGAATATTAAAGGTACGGTACGAACCTTTGACGAGAAGGCAAGAAAAGACATACTCGGTATTATTACTGATATATGCAGGGAAATAGAGAAAAAATACCGGGTGAAGGTAGAACTGGACATACCGAAAGGGTACCCGGTGCTGGTAAATGATGAAAAACATGTAAGGATGGCCGTGGACATGGCTAAAGAGATCAACGGTGAGGATATGGTAACCGGACTGGAACGCAGGATGGGCTCAGAGGATTTTGCCCACTACTCCCTGGAATACCCGGTGGTCTTTTTCCGCACGGGGATAGGAGGCGGGACCAGGGGGCTGAGCGGACTCCATACGCCGGGCTTTACCATGGATGAGAAAGCCCTGCTGACAGGACTGAAAACAATTTCATACCTGGGAATCAGGTTTACAGGGATATAATATGAGTTCGGTGCATATGTGGGCTCCGTATGTTCGCTTCTTATGATCGTTTCTTTGTTCGCTTTATTTGTTCACTTATTTGCTAACTTCTTAGCCAGCTTTTTATCTTCTCTCCATATGAATGTAATTAAGCTGTTTTTAAAATACACGATAATCCTTTTGAAATTAAAAAATATAGGTAATTTTGTACTGTCATTATCTTGTATTTATAACTAAAAATAATTGTAAAAATGGCTTACGTAATAACAGATGACTGTACTGCTTGCGGAACTTGCATAGATGAATGCCCTGTAGAAGCTATTTCCGAGGGTGATATTTATAAAATCGACCCGGAATTATGCACAGACTGCGGCGCATGCGCTGATGTATGCCCCGTTGAGGCTATTCATCCTGAGTAAAAGCAAACAGCAGGAAAATCATAGAAAGAGACTGTCTCACAAGGGCAGTCTCTTTTTTTTCGGGACAGCCCGTATATTACCTGATAGCACTTCCCTTACAGAACTGACCGGTATTGAAGCACTATCCTGATCTTAAGAAACAGCTCTTATCTTAGGGGACAATGCTATGTTTAACTGGAAGGGCATTATTTAGACGGACTGTATCTTGCCTTTTCCAGGATCATCCTGTAGTTATCTTCATTCATCAACTGTTCCAGCCCTACATCCGGATTCTTCTTCATATACGACTCCACTATCCTGAACCCCAGCCATACAGCTGCGCGTCCGGGTGACTCCGAGGTAAAATAATTTGTAAAGGGAGCCTCGCCTGTAAACTTCCGTATCAGCATCACGTCGGTATTAAAGAGCATATCATGCTCAATAAGATATTCCCACATGCGGTGCTCATTATTCCTGCAGAAGGTCATCTGGCCGGAGGTAAAACCCATTAATAATGAATCAGGATAGTCATAAAGCATGCATCTGGTAAAATATTGCAGCTTGCCTTCATACATCATACCGGAAAGAAGATCTTCAGGTGCTGACTCCTCCTCTGCCGGCCAGCCTGCCTTAGCCCAGGCATACATGGCATCGGGAACAATCTTTTCAGGAACCATCTTCCTGGTAAGATAGTTATAGATGCCCAGCTCCCTGTAATACCTGCTGCCGGGTCCCAGATAGCGATCGAGTCCAACCGCCAGCACAGAATCACCAATTATTATACTGTTATTAAACCCTGAAATAAAAGTGTACATTGAGGGTATGGCAGAACCAGGAAAATAAAACAGGTACCTTGCCCAGGCCTTTTCTAACTCTGATTCATAAGATGACATATCAGGGTACTTTTCCATAACCGTATTATACACGTCATAATTATAGCGGTCGGTTGCAAAAGCCAGCATATTATCATAACCCGCACTGTCATCAAGGCTGCCGGCATTGATAACCCAGGCAAACAACTGCAGGAAGGAGCCGTACTTTGACTGCAGGCTGTCCTTCATGCCCGCCAGTACAGACGGATCGGTCTCAAAAAGATCCTTTTCAAGTCTCAGCATCTCTATCTCCGGCTCAGGCCCTTCAGTTCTTACCCTGTAATGATTATCTCCGCAGGAGCTGAGGATAAAGCTAAACAGCAATAAAATGGATATTTGTTTTAATTCTTTCATTCCCGGTAAATTATTTTTAGTGAAAACAAAATTATTGCTTTTTTTTGACATGCAATGAGCAGCCCTTTGTTTTGATTGATATATAATTATTACTTTCGCAGTGATGACTAATAACCAAGCTGCAAGGATATGAATATAAGCCGTACTTTATTAAAAATAATCCCAGCTGCACTGCTGTTTTGCTTACCAATGCATAGAGCGGATGCGCAGGAATTCAGCTTCAGGCTTTATGCTGAACCGCTGATAAGCTGGTTCTCCTCTGATACCGAAGCCACAATAAATGATGGCGCGCGACCCGGTTTTGCCTATGGCCTTACCGTCGACACCTACTTCGCACCCAACTATGCCTTTTCAACGGGCATTGGTCTGATGAACACTTCGGGCAGACTGAATTACAGCGATACCATTAATATCAATTTTAAAAATTCCGAATCTCCGCTTTACCCGGGAGAGAACATACTGTATAAAATCCAGTACCTTACGGTCCCTGTTGGTATTAACATGAAATCCAACCAGATAGGCTATATGACCTTTTTTGCCAACGTAGGTATGAAGCCCAAAATAGTGATAGGTGGCAAGGGCAGCATCGCTGCACGTAATATAGACAAGGAAGGTGTTATGGACGAGCTGAAGCTTTTTAACCTGGGGTACCAGATAACACTTGGAACCGAATATTCACTGGGAGGCAGCACAGCTTTCATTTTCGGACTGGCCTATGAAGATAATTTCCTGGACATCACAAAGGATAATGAAGGGCAGCCGGACGACAGGATAAGGCAGTATATTATAAGATTCAAACTGGGACTGAATTTTTAAGCACCAGCAGTAAGGATAAGAATATGAAAATCACACTTGCACAGTTAAACTTCCATGTAGGCAACTTCAGGAAAAACAGCAGGCTTATTATTGACGCTATAGGCAAAGCAAAAAAGGAGGGATCAGATCTTGTGGTCTTCCCTGAATTATCCATCACAGGCTATCCCCCCCAGGATCTTCTCGAGCACAGTGATTTTATTGATAAATGCTATGCTGCTATCGATAAGGTAGCTGAAGAGTGCAGGGATATAGCAGCCATTATTGGAGCACCGGCCATAAACAGGAATAAGAGCGGTAAGAAATTGTATAATGCAGCATACCTTCTGGCCGGGGGCAAGGTGCAGGATATCGTTTACAAAAGCCTGCTCCCCACCTATGATATATTTGATGAGTACAGGTATTTTGAACCTTCCCGTGATTTCAAGGTCATGGAGCTGAATGGTAAAAGGCTGGCCGTTACCATTTGTGAAGACCTGTGGGATGAACAGGAGTTTGAGAATGAGTTCAGCAGCCTTCGCATGTACCCCGTATCGCCCATGCAGGAGCTGGCAGCCCTGAACCCGGACCTTATCATAAATATCTCAGCTTCACCCTTTGCATATAACAAAACGCAAAGCAAAATAAAAATATTCACGGATAAAGCCGCAAAATGGAAGCTGCCGCTTCTTATGGTCAACCTGGTAGGCGGTAATACGGATATCATATTCGAAGGTAATTCACTGGTAGCCGGACCGTCAGGAAATGTCACTGATATATTCCCGGCCTTTAAAGAGCATATTGCCAGTTATGAGCTCAGCGACATAAGCGCTGGCAGTGAAAATAAAAAATATTCACCGGATACCGTGGAGATGATATACGGGGCATTGATACTTGGACTGAGAGATTATTTCAGTAAGATGAATTTCAAATCAACAGTTGTCGGACTGTCGGGCGGAATAGATTCTGCCGTCTGCCTGTCTATCGCAGCGGATGCACTGGGGGCAGAAAGGGTCAGAGCCCTGCTCCTGCCCTCAATGTACTCAAGCAGTCATTCAGTGGATGATGCCATTGAACTGTGCAACAAGCTTGGAGTGAAATATGATATCATTAGTATAGAAAATGCCTACAGGGCCATTGAGGAATCACTTTCAGATATAATGAAAGGGATGCCCGAAGATGTAAGCGAGGAGAATATACAGGCGCGCCTGCGCAGCCTTATGCTGATGGCCGTATCCAATAAGTTCGGGAATATACTTCTCAATACCTCTAATAAGAGCGAAACAGCCGTGGGTTACAGCACCCTCTACGGGGATATGGCCGGGAGTATATCAGTGCTGGGCGATGTGTACAAAACAGATGTATACAGACTGGCTGCCTTTATTAATAAAGATAAGGAGGTGATACCCGCAAATATTATCAAAAAAGCACCATCCGCCGAGCTGCGTCCCGGACAAAAAGATTCCGATTCACTTCCTGAATACAGTATACTGGACTCCATACTTTACCAGTATATTGAATTGCAAAAGCCCCTGGAGGATATC
>JAWLFR010000105.1:0-7705 GCA_041685495.1 Bacteroidales bacterium | reverse complement strand
AGGCAGTCACTTCACCTCAATGATATTATTAACCTGATACTGGAGATCAGTATGTGGGAAAGGGCGCAGTTCCAGATCGATAAGAAAGAAACCGATATGGGAGAGCTGATAGATGAGATAGCTGATAACTTCAGAAACGGTTGCGGGGAGGATTGTGTTTTTACCGTGGACTCCCGGCTGAAAGGTAAAAAGGCTGATGTTGATGCACTGTATTTTACTGCTATGATCAATAACCTGCTGAATAATGCGGTGAAATATTCAAAGAACACTGCCGTGATCCACCTGGAAGCTTACAGCGACAAGAGTGGGGGTATCACCGTTAAGGTCTCGGACAGGGGTATAGGTATCAGCCGAACACAGCAAAAAAATATTTTCGATAAATTTTACCGTGTCGGCACAGGCAATATATACAGCGCAAAAGGCCTTGGACTGGGACTCTACTACGTAAAAAAGATTGCCGAAGCCCACGGGGGATCAGTCAGTGTAAGCAGCAAAAAGGGAAAAGGAAGCGTCTTTATAGTAAATATACCATAAATTAATACAACCGGAACCATGAAAGTATTAATAGCAGAAGATGATATTGACTTTGGGAATATACTGAGCCAGTATGTCTCTGTCAGCGGCCATAAGGTATCCCTTACCCGCAACGGTAAAGAGGCCTGGAAAGGCTTTACCGAGGAAAAACCCGATATATGTGTTCTTGATGTCATGATGCCCGAGATGGACGGCTTCTCACTGGCAGAAAAAATCAGGCAGAAAGACCCCGGGATGCCCTTCGTCTTCCTTACGGCCAAAACACTGAAGGAAGATATTGTCAAAGGCCTTAAGATAGGTGCCGATGACTATATAACAAAGCCTTTCGATCCTGAAGTGCTGATCCTCCGTCTTAATAATATCCTCAGGAGGGTCTATTCGGGGGTTAATGATGAATATAAAATAGCATCCGCCACACTCAGCTTTAATACTCTTGAGCTGTGCTGTGCCGGCAAAAAGGTAAAGCTGACACTGAGGGAGGCCCAGCTATTACGCTATATGATCTGTAACAGGGATAATATCATGCGACGCGAGGATATCCTCACCGAGATATGGGGTGAGGATGACTACTTTCTCGGACGCAGCATGGATGTCTTTGTCAGCAGGCTCAGAAAATACCTGTCGCCCGATCCCACCCTGAAACTCAGAACAGTAAGGGGCACAGGCTTTGTCCTTGAGGTAAACGGAGCCGGCAGCAGGGAAAACCTTATTTCATAAGTTCATATCCCAGTTCATAATCCGACTTAACAGCCGGTATGCCCTTTTCCATCCACAGTGGCATAGGCTTGCCTTTCAGGTAATGGTCAAAAAACTGCGACATCCGTATCTGGAAATCCCTCTTGTTCTTAAGCTTCTGGGGCCAGTGAGGCTCTCCCGTATAGTTAAGCATCCATACCGGTTTCTGCAGTCTGCGCAGTGCAACAAAATATTCTATTCCCTGGTACCATGGCACATGTCCGTCTTCATCATTATGCATGATAAGAATGGGTG
Source organism: Bacteroidales bacterium (assembly GCA_041685495.1). Taxonomy (GTDB): domain Bacteria; phylum Bacteroidota; class Bacteroidia; order Bacteroidales; family VadinHA17; genus UBA9300. The sequence goes on along the minus strand of JAWLFR010000105.1, from coordinate 6,181 downwards.
TTGTTACCTTATCCATGGTAAAGAGCGGTGAATTCTCGATGTACCTGAGAGGCGACTCCCACATGGTAGCCCCTATCCTGCTCTGGGTATGCTCATACTGGAAGGACCTGTTGAGTCCCGACCACCACCTTATACCTCCGTATGCACTGAACATATTGACAACGGGAGCTCCCGATTCAATAGCTGCGAACATATCGGTGCGTGTGGCCAGGTAGGCTACCTGGTATCCGCCCCAGCTGTGACCCTGTGCACCTATACGGTCAGGATCAATAAATCCATCGTCCACCAGTGCCGTAACACCGGGCATAACACAATTATAGGCACTCTCTCCAGGGTAACCGTCTTCGTAATAAATATCCGGGTTGAATACAACGTAGCCATTGCTGGTATAGTAGTGATAGTCGATGGTTGAACGGTGCAGCTCGGGAGTACGGTAGCTATACAGGCCCGATGAAGATTTCTCGTAAAAGTTAACTATCATCGGGTATTTTTTTGAAGGGTCAAAATTCTCAGGTTTATAGAGCAGTCCCTCCAGCTCCCTGCCATCGAGGGATGTCCAGCTGTACAGTTCGGCCGTACCCCAGATAAACTCATCCTGCCGGGGGTTGGCATCGCTTATGCGTATGCTGTTACGGAATCTCAGGTCAGATACCAGCAGGTCAGGGAACTCATTAAAGGTCTCTTTAGTATAAACAACAGTTCCGGCATTATCAGCTTTCACGGGGTATGAAAGATTATAGCTTCCGCCAATAAGCCTGTCAGGCTCGGATGCCCTTTTCATTCCCCACTCATAATAGCCGGATTCACGGGTAAGTTCATTGGACCCTGACAGGTACTGTGTCTCTTTCTCATCAACAAAATCCTTATCGCGGTCAAAACGGATAAGGCGGTAGCTGATCTTATCCTTGCGTCCGCTTACCGTTAGATTTACAGGCTCATTGTTATCCTCAGGATCCACCTTCCATATATCATAGCGGTCGTATATAAGCACTGCCTCATCGTCCTCAAGCCATCCCGGCGATCCGTAGGGGGATGCATAATTAGGCACATCATTGAGTTCATTTTCAGCCCTTATGGTGGAGGGTTCGGTAATACGGTATTCCTTACCTGTTTCAATATCATAGGTATAATAGGAATAATCAGGATAGTTAAACCAGACCAGGTATTTGCCTGCAGGTGACACCTGCACCCTGGCACGGATATCCTTCTTTATCATCTGCCTGTTGCCGCTGACAAGGTCAAGCAGGTACAGGTCATAATGCCGCGGACTGCCTTCCCACATCGACTGCAGTTCATATGGTTTATCCGAAAGCAGCAGCACCTTATCCGCATCACCCCCGTCTATCAGCGTTGACTGTGGTATGTCTCCGGTCTCAATCTGCAGCAACCTCTCATCTGCCAGGTCATACATTGCCAGGTAGTTTCTTTTCAAATCACGTTCCTTATTCACAACCTGCACCGTATGCATTTCACCTTCACTGCCGTGCCATACCTGCACATCGGGATACTCCTCATCAAGAATGCTGGTATCTCTATCCGGACGTATGGGAGCGGTGCCGAAAAACAGGCGTTCACCATTGTCAGAGAAGCTTATACGCCCGTTCTCACTTATAAGCCAGTCTCCGGGAATACCCGGGCTATCATTACTGACTAATACTTCAGCCTCCGCACCACCTGACCACAGGTAAAGTGAAAAATCCTTATCTCCGTCCTTGTCTTCTTTCTTATCTTCTTCATCTCCTTCACCGAGCAGGAAGGCAATCATATCTCCTTCTTCCGTTATTGACAGCTGCTTATAGTCATTATCACCTGTCAGAACAGCACTTAGCTCTTCCTTCTCCAGGTCATACAGGTATAAGCCCGGATCAAAGCCGTCATCATCACCTGTCGACACAAAAAACAGCCGGCTGCCCTTCTCCGCAAAATGATATTCTGTAACATAAGGCCATGATACAGTTTCATCACTGGCGAGATCTTCCAGGTGCAGCATAAAGCCATTTTTACCCGACTCCTTTTTGCCCTTTTTTCCGGCATCTTTATCCTCACCCTCTTTTTCCCCGGCTTCTTTTTCTCCGGCTTCCTGTCCACCGGCCTCCTTATCGGCTTTCTCCACCTGGTAAGCCAGCCATCCGCCCCATCCGGCAGGTATCTTATAATTTTTTATATGCTTAATCGAATCGAGTTCACCTTCCTCTATGGAGTATACACCCAGCACATCGCCCGGCATATCTTCTTTCTTTGTCTTCTTCAGCTTCAGCTCCCTCACATATTCCCGGGCAGGTATAATATTGAAGATCATAAAATCAGAATCGTCTGTTATCTTTATCTTTTCAGCCGGTCTTGATTCAAATACCCTGTTGCCGTCCTTATCATAAAGGTATATTTCAGGATCGCCCTGCCAGGGCTCCGTCTTATAGGCTATCCATTCACCATCGGGTGCAACGACTTTTTCAGTTATCCTTTTCCACGACTCTATATCGTCGTGTGTCAGTGCTCTCTTCTGGGCATGCAGTCCGCCTGCAAATAATAATATGATTATAACTAAAAGGCAGGTTCTCATTTTCTTCATCATTTTATAGCTTTAGTTTTTAATGGGCTTACAGTACAGGAACAGCCTCCCTGCATTATTTACACAAAGATAAAATCTTATTTTTAACGGTCAATGGCAGATAAGTGCATGGGACTTAAACAGTACACGGCATCAGTTGTTTCAGTCGCCCAGTATAGAGTCTGCCATCCTCTCCAGCTCAGCAGCCCCCAGGTTAATAGCCAGTATCCTTCCTTCAGCATCAAGCAGGAAGTTAGCCGGTATAGCATTTACAGCATACAGCTGCGCCGCCGCATTATTCCAGTACTGCAGGTCGGAAACCTGGGTCCATTCAAGACTGTCATCTTCTATGGCCCTCAGCCAGTCGTCGCGGTCGCGGTCAAGAGACACAGACAGCACATCAAAGCCCCTGTCATGGTATTCATCATATACAGCTTTTATACCGGTATAGGGTTCACGGCATGGTCCGCACCATGATGCCCAAAAATCAAGCAGCAGCAGCCCGGAATCAAGCATATCATAAAGCCTTACCGGGGTACCGTCAGGATCAGCCTGCGTAAAGTCAGGGGCCTTCTCCCCGGGTATGAGCTTTTTTCGTTTCTCCAGGTCTTCTTTAAGGTCGCCGATGATATCTGTACCCATAAGCCTCTCATCCAGAAGGCCGATATATTCTTCAGTCTCTTCAATACTCATGCCTCGTATGGAGCGCAGTATGGCGGGACAGCAATATGATGCCGGGTGGCTACGGATAAAATCCTTACTGTACTCGTTGATCTCTTCAATGGCCAGGTCGCGCCGCAACATCAGCCTGCCGGCTTCATCCTCATCCCCCGACCCCCCTGCGATCTCTGCCTGGCGGAAATAGCTTATTACCTTTTGATACAAAGGTTCCAGTCCGCGGTTGTACTCATCAAATTCATACTGTGTAACAGACCCTGTTACCCTGGCATCATATAATGAATCGACATGAGCCCGGATCATTATATCAGTGTTTTCAGGATAGAACATAAAGGACCCCCTTCTCCCTTTGACAAAAAGATAGTAAGGCCGGGGATAATCGATCATGGTTCCTTCAAAGCGAAAAAAGCCATCCTCAACAGAGGCTGAATCCACTATTGCAAATTCATCCGACACCCGTTCCTGCAGAAATACTATCCCCTCATCAAGATCTTCCAGATACCCTTCAATCAGGTGCCCTTTACCGTTGGAACATGAGGTGGCAATAAGTGCCAGGACATAAAGAACAACCGCTTTGTACATGATATCTCTGTGTTAATAATACAAAAGAAAAAAATATATCAATACCCTTTCTTCTGATGGTATTTTTCCAGCAATTCAGCTGCTGCCGAATAAGATGTTATCTTACCGTCATGCAGCTCTTTTTCCAGCTCTGACAGCCTCATTTTAATCTCCGCGTCATCATAAAACGATGCCTTAAGGTTATCCATAATTGTATCATGCATCCTTATGACAGACTGCCTCTTCCTTTTCTCATAGAAGAAACCGTTGGCTCTGGTAAACTCCAGCTGCTCGCTTATTGTATCCCATATCTCATTTATACCTCTGGCTTCCAGGGAACTGCAGGTCAGCACCCTGGGTTTCCATCCTGATTCACTGGGAGGGAAGAGAGAAAGTGCACTCTGAAACTCTGTCTTTGTCATTTCAGCCCTGTGGATATTACTGCCATCGGCCTTATTGATGATAATGGTATCGGCCATTTCCATTATCCCCCTTTTTATTCCCTGCAGCTCATCACCCGCACCCGATATCATGAGCAGCAGGAAAAAGTCTACCATGGAATGCACCATGGTCTCAGACTGCCCCACCCCCACTGTCTCAACAAAGATGGTATTAAAGCCTGCAGCTTCGCACAGTATGATGGACTCCCTTGTTTTTCTCGCCACCCCGCCCAGCGAGCCGGCTGAAGGTGAGGGTCTGATAAATGCTGCCTGGTCATTTGCCAGCGACTCCATCCTTGTCTTGTCGCCCAGTATGCTGCCCAGCGACCTTTCACTGCTGGGATCAACGGCAAGCACCGCCAGCTTCCTGTTCATAGCGGTGATCTTCTTACCCATGGTCTCGATAAAGGTACTCTTACCGGCACCGGGCACACCCGTAATACCAATCCGCACAGAATCTTCCCCGAAAGGAAGGCATGCCTCGATAATCTTCTGGGCAAGATCAAAATGTTCCTTTTTATTACTCTCCACAAGGGTTATGGCCTGGCTCAGCATGGGAATATTACCCTCCAGTATGCCGTCGACATACTGGTTCAGCGAATATTGCCTTTTTCTTTTCCTTGTTCTGGCGGCAAAGACGGGATTGACAGCCGGCGGCTGCGGTACGCCCTTATTTACTGACAGCGACGTTTTTTCCTTATTCTTCTCTTTCCTGTCCCCCATGCACCTGATCAGTCATTAGCCAGTACAGTACCACTGACCACAAGGCTTACCTGGCTGTTCTCAGGGTCATTGGTAATAACAGTTATCACCTTATGCTGCTTGCCCTTACGCACACCAGCATCAAACACAGCTTTTATAGTGCTCGATTCTCCCGGTTTAATGGTGGTATTGGAAGGTGTGACGGTTGTACAGCCACAGGATGACTTCACCTTACGGATAATAAGGTCGCTCTTACCCGAGTTCTTAAATTTAAATTCAATATCTGCTTTCTCCCTTTGATTAATCTCGCCAAAGTCATATCTTGTTGTCTCCAGGTCAAATACGGGTGCATTCTCAAGCTCACTTTTGGACCATGAGCTGAAATCTTCCACCAGGTTGGCAGATACAACAAAATAGGTCCTGTCAAGCACCTCTCCATTGAGCACCACGCGGATAAGATGGTTAACATAACCCCAGTCGCTGACGCTGCCGGCATCATATCTCCCTTCAATAATACCCTTCTCTCCCGGATCCAGTGTTTCAGGCTTTGCCTTCAGCTCTACATGCGCGGGCACCCTGTCAAAGCCCAGTGTAACAGGCTTGTCGGAGGTGTTTATTATCTCCATAACCCTGATCTTTTTCTTCCCGTGTTCTATATCGGTAAAAGCCATGTGATTGCTTTTGAACCTCAGGTCGCCGGCCTCAAACCTGTATATCTCCTCTACCGTAAGCTCCTTTGGGATAACATCCCCTTCAATAATCAGAACATGCACGGCAGGCTGTGTATTGGTATGAACAGTCACGGTTTTCTTAAACCTGTTAGGCCGGTTACGTGGATCATAGGTAACGGCAACAAACCCTTTCTCCCCGGGTTTCACAGGATGCCTGGTCCATTCCGGTGATGTACATCCGCAGGAGGCTGTAACCCTGCTTATCAGAAGATCCGATGTTCCGGTGTTCTCAAATTCAAATTTATGTGTCTGCGGACCGGCTTCCTCCTTAAACCTGCCATAGTCATGATTCGTATTGTCAAATTCAATAGCAGCCCCATTAGGCTGGGCAGATACCATCAATGATGTAAAAAGAATAATAAGTAAAACCTGTATTTTTCTCATGTCTGTCCTGTATTATTTTTATTCGTTATCAAGCTCTTAATTCTCAGACAAAAAACAGAACCAATTAGTTGCACTGTTTGTTTGACATACAAAATTATCAAATAATAAACCAAAATTAATAAAGATTGATCTTTTTC
>JAWLFR010000018.1:0-30633 GCA_041685495.1 Bacteroidales bacterium | reverse complement strand
CCTCTTCCGGGCAAAGCTATGATCCACAACAGGTTCCGGGTAATCCGGGGTGTTCACTTCAGGTACCCATTTATTAATATACCTGTTATCCCTGTCAAACTTTTTTGCCTGAAGCAGGGGGTTGAAAACCCTGAACCAGGGTGCCGCATCACAGCCTGTGCCGGCAGACCACTGCCAGTTACCGTTATTTGATGCCAGCTCATAATCAAGCAGTTTGCCGGCAAAATATTTTTCACCCCATCTCCAGTCACATAAGAGATGTTTACACAGGAAACCGGCACATATCATCCTTGCCCGGTTATGCATAAAACCTGTAGCATTAAGTTGCCGCATACCGGCATCAACTATTGGATATCCTGTTCTGCCCCTGCACCAGCTTTCAAATTGTTTATGGTCATTGATCCATTTAATCCTGTCATACCCGGACCGGAAATTATTATTCACAACATCCGGGAAATGATATAATATCTGCATAAAGAACTCTCTCCATATCAGTTCGTTCAGGTATGTACGGTTAAGCATAACTGCTGTTCTGACAAGCTCCCTTATACTTATGGTGCCAAAGCGAAGATGCACTCCTGCATATGTTGTTCCATCCATTGAAGGGTAATCCCTTTGTTTATCATAGTCAGCAATTTTTTCTGCTGAGAATTTCCTGGCTTTTAAGGATGATTTTTTGAAGCCCAGGGATTTCATTGAGGGCAATGCGCAGGATATACGAACAAGGTTTCTAAGCAGACCCGCTGAATCATATTCGGGGATACCCTTTTGTTCAAGTCTTATTAACCATTTTCTGCTGAAAGGGGTAAAAACAGTATAAGGAGATGAGTCGTTTTTTGAAACCTCTGATTTTTCAAAGATAAGTATGTCTTTGAAACTGTTTGTTTCTATACCATGCTCCCTGAGAAGGCCTTTCACTTTACTGTCACGTTCGAGGGCATATGGCTCATAATCATTATTCCAGAAGACTGATTTTACAGGTAATGATGATATAATCTGTTTCCAGTTATAAAGGCAATCACCTTTTAAAATCATCAGCGATGAACCATACTCCTCCAGTTGCCTGTTTATATCAGTCAGCTCATCATAGATAAATGATACGCGCGGATCATTATCCGGCAGACCCTCCAGTATTTTATGGTCAAATATAAATACAAGCAGTGTGGGCATTCCGGATTTAAGGGCATAATGAAGTCCGGCATTATCATTTAGTCTCAGATCCCTTCTCATCCAGAAAATGCTTAGTCCGGAAATGTTGACATCTTCAGGCTGAGGCAGCCGGCATTGATCTGTTTTACCTGAACCTGTCATCAGATTTTTTCTTTTCACTTAAATTGATTTTTCCATCGAGCCAGCCTATCCTGTATTGTTCATCACCATCAAAATCCGGGATATAGGGTTTGATATCCAGTATGGGTGTATTATCGTACATATCGGCACCTGAGAAAAATATCATATTATTCTTTATCTGCTCAACTTTCACTATCGATAAACCTATCCTGTTTGGTCTTTTTGGGGCCCTGGTAGCAAAAACCCCCCTCTTTTTATTGTCAAGAAAAGGCACTGTGTGAAGCTTGAAATCTCCCTGCTGCTGCCGGTCAAATACATATATTATTATTATATGAGAAAAACCCTCAAGATCCTTCAGTCCGGGTATATATTCAAGAAGTATCTCCGCCTTACCCGTATTATCTTTTGCATAAGCCGGCTGTATGGGGACACCCGATAATTCCTTGTGTTCTGTCCTTATAAATCCCACCGCTTTGAATTCAAATTTCATCATAATAGGGGAGTTTTTTCAAAGTTAACACAAATGGACAGCATTATGATAAAGGGAATATAATTTATGCTTCAAATAAGTTCAATAAAATTTTACAGGGGTATAAAAAACCAACTGACTGATAAGGGATAAATATATAAAGAAAATGTCTCTTTCCAATTTAAGCCGGTTTAAAGATCCCCGTGCATATATGATCTTTGACGGTTTTATTATCCTTTTCTTCCGGGATAAAGAAGAACCTTGCCCTCTGACATATTACTCCGGTACTGATTGAGGGCCTCATTTATATCTGATAAATCGTAACTGGCAGATACATTTATTTTTATATCGCCTGACAATAAATTTTTAACATTGCTTATTGTTTTCAGATTTTGCAGGGTTGACTTGTTGGCTGTGTAATTGCCAAGATAAAAGCCTTCCATCTTCTTATCCTGCTGAATCAGGGTACGGGGATCTATATTGATATTCTGTTCAGATAATTTAGCGTAGGTAATGACCTTGCTTCCCGGTGGCGAAACTTTTAACATTATCTCCGTTTGTTCGCCTCCCACAGCATCAAAAAACAGTCTGGCATTCATCCTGTCCGAACAAAATTCAAGCTCTTTTTCAAAACCAGGTGAATCGCTTACAAGTATAAATTTTGCACCTGCCTCTTTTAGCGGTTGTAACTGCGACTCCCGTTTAACAATATTAATGAGTTTAATACCGGTTTTATTGCATAAATGGATAAGTATACGTCCGAGTGAGCTTGCAGCTGCATTATTAACAATGGTCTCTGCCCTGTGTTTTTTTGCCATCTCAATAAAAGCATATGCGGTCAGGGGGTTAACAAGAAGCATTGATCCCTGTTGATCATTAATATTCTTACCCAGCGGTATAACCCTGAAAGCCGAGGTAACCATGTATTCAGCCCAGGTGCCACCCCTCAGTATTGAAGAGGTGCAGGCTACCCGCTTTCCCATCCGCAATTTTCCTATGATCCCCTTACCGCTTTTAACAACAATGCCACTTCCTTCTATGCCGGGTATAATGGGATAATCAGGTTTTGAGGCAAAGGTGCCCTGGAGAAGACTAAGGTCAGAGGGGTTGACAGGAGCATAATTCATTTTTACCAGTACTTCACCCGGACCTGGTTCGGGTATTGGTATATCGCTTAGGTATAATTCATCTCCCGGTTTCTCCTGTATTACTGCCCTCATAAATGATTTTGTTCTCTGTTTTTGGTGACCAGCTGTTGTTTGCCGGGATTTTGTTTCCTTAAGATCAATGCCTATATCCAGTTTTTCTCGGGCAGTGTAAGTGTTTTAGCTGCCACCCTGAACCATATACGCTTAACCCTGTTATCTTCAATTTCCAGTATCTTATATTCAATGCTGGCAAACATATTGTCCAGCCTGTAACTTTTTCCCGGCTCTATGCCGGTAGCCAAAGGGTTATCCAGGGGGATGAATTCTGTGATAAGCATTTTCAGATCTTTGGATTCCCCGGTGAACCATAATGTTTCTTTATCAGGACTGAAGTCGACCTTAACCCTGAGTCCGTTAATGAGCTCTATTGTTTTAACTCCCGTCCTCAATGCTGCCGAATGGCTTGCCTGCCTTGTCTGGGACAATGCACCGGCGGAAAAAAAAGTAATTAAGACCAGGCTAAATAAAATTTTCTTCATGGCTGAAAATATTATAATAATAAATAATGATGCTTTCGGTATTATAACTGACAAATTTAGTAATAGTTGTGTCAATTACTAATTATTGCTGTAAGCAGAAAGTTAAAATGATATGCACTCCCTTATCATAAAGTGCATTGCTTATTATTATAGTTTAGTCTATAGCATAAAAAAATAGGCCAGGAGGTAATTCAAAAATTACCTGCCTGGCACAATTGTTTCTGATTCTTTGTAAGCCTGAAGTGTATCAGGATTAGTGTGCAGTGGAGAAGCTCTTTTTAGTCTCTGCGTCCCCGTGAGTCGTTGTCCTCTTTGGCTCTGGCCTTTTTTACAACAATCTGACGTCCGTCAAATTCTGTGTCATTAAGTGAGTTGATAGCCTCAAGGCCTTCTTCCTCGTTGGGCATTTCAACAAATCCATAACCTTTGGATCTTCCTTCGTATTTATCGAAGATAATCTTGGCTGATGCTACTTCGCCAAATTTTTGAAATAGCTGTTCTAATTGTTCTTCCGTTGTCTGGTAAGAAAGTCTGGCAACAAAAATGTTCATTTGAAATAAAATAATTACTGAGGATCTTTTGCCTGTGGGGCATAAGTCCCTCATGATTAAACAATATACAAATATATATTATTTTTAAATATTCTAAAGCCATTTCTTTTTTTTAAAGAACAGCAGCAGTGAAATGACCATGATAATAATGATAATCCAGAAGAAAAGATATCCATACTTAAGGTCCAGCTCGGGCATATAAGTAAAGTTCATTCCATAGATGCCGGCGATGAAAGTGAGGGGTATAAATATTGATGCAAATATGGTCAATACTTTCATTACCTGGTTCATCTTGTTGTTAACCAGTGTGTTGTGCGTATTGAGCTGGTCTGATATCATATTGCTGTATAACTCCACCGATTCAACTGTATGTATGATCGATTCTTTCAGATCATTCATATAGGCAAGTGTGTCCGTACTGAAAAAAGTATCATCATTTCTGAAAAGGTTAAGCATTGCCTCCCTGGCCGGCCTGATACATTTACGCATAAATGACAGTTCCAGTTTGTAGCGGTATATCTCTGTAGCAATATCCGGGTTGTTATCTGCAAATATCTCTTTCTCAAGCTCCTCGATTTTCCTTCCAAGCAACTCAATTATTGAATAATAATTATCACTTATTATATCCATCAGGGCATATGCCAGGTAATCGTTGTTATTCAGTCTTACCCTTCCGCCTTTATTCCTTATCCTTTCCCTGACCGGATTAAAAACATCTCCTTTGCGTTCCTGCAGTGTGAGCAGGAAATTTTCTCCCAGAATAATTGAGATCTGTTCAGCTCTGATGATATTATTTTCTGTATCGTATTCAAGCATTTTAAGGATAAAAGCATCATAGTTCCCGCCTGATACGTACTTTGGCATCTGGTCGGTATTCAAAATATCTTCCATAAGAAGATTATCGATATTGAAGATTTTTCCGATTTCACTCATCATATCCATATCATGGATGCCGAAAATATTGATCCATGAGACAGACTCTTTTTTTAAAAACGGTTCACAGTCATTGATGGATTCTATTTCCAGTTCTTCCTGGTAATCCGGACCGTAGTCCATTATCCTGATCTGTGGTTTGTCCATTTTCTGCTTGCCTACCAGTATCAGCGAGCCCGGTGCTTTGCCTTTTACCCGGGAACGGTCTTTAATGAATCGTGCCATAATAATTATAATTTGATTCCTGCTATCTCCCTTAACACTTTAAATAAAAAGTCAATATCATCCCTGTTTCTCCTGTGGTTTGTAAGGTTAATCCTGAGCGAGGTTTTACCATTGATCCTGGTCCCGGCAAAGAAAACCCTTCCGTCTTCTTCAATTCCTTCGAGTATTTTTTCATTGATAATATCAAGCTGCTCTTCATTATTGCGGTATTTACCATTTTTACCTGTATACCTGAAACATACAATAGATAAGGGGACGGGTGCCAATAATTCAAAATCATCGGCATTGTTTATTATTTCAGCTGCATACCCGGCCAGCTTACAGTCATTTTCAATGGCTGCCTTAAGCTTTTCCGCTCCGTATGCTTTAAAAGTCATCCATACCTTTAAAGCCTTAAAATCTTTTGTCAGCTGTATATTATAATTCATCAGGTCATCCCGTTCTGTGTCATCAGCACTGCCCCTGAGGTAATCAGGCACAAGGCTGAAGGTATCTCTAAGCTTCTTCCTGTCTTTAACCAGCACGCATGATGCTTCGAAGGGGACAAAAAACCATTTATGTGGATTGATAAGCAGGGAATCGGCCATCTCAAATCCTTCAAACATATGTTTTGCCATGTCTGTCCCTGCAGCAGGCAGTCCATAGGCGCCGTCGACCATATACCACATCCCGTATTTCCTGGCAATAAGGCCCAGTTCTTTCAGCGGATCTACAGCCCCGTTATTTGTAGTGCCTGCAATGCCAATAACGCAGGAAGGGGTATACCCTGCTTTTATATCATCATTGATGGTCTGTTCGAGTATCTTTGTGTTAATCCTGAAATCTTTGTCAACAGCAATCTTTCTGAGATATCTCTTCCCCAGTCCAAGTATATCCATAGCCTTATCAATGCTTGAATGGCCCTGCTCAGATACATAAACAATCATTTCAGGCATATCATACAAACCATTTTCGGATATGTCCTTCTTACTTATTGACTTACGCATTACGGCAAGGTTAAGGAGGTTGGCTACAGAGCCACCGCTGACAAGCACTCCTCCTGCATCTTCAGGATAACAGATAAACTGGCATATCCATTTAATGACTATCTTTTCAATCTCAGAGTTGGCAGGTGCACTGTGCCATTTAAGGTTATTCTGATTAAGGCTGCTTTTAAGCAATTCGGCAATCATTGAGGCATGGTTGCCGCCTCCTGTTATATAGCCGTAGTAGTTGGGACTGGGATTAAAATTGGATGTCCTGAATATATCCTTTCTTATTGTTTCCAGCAGTTGCACCGGGTCGCGGCCAGCTGAAGGAAGGTTCTCGTCGAACAGATCACGTATTTCGGCCGGACTGTAATTATTATAAATCTTTTTATCCCGTAAATTCTCAGAATACCACTCTTTAATTATTTCAGCTGACCTTGTTATTAAACTTTTTAGCTTTTCCGGTGTAAAATCCAGGTTGCTGCCTGTGTCCATATCTTATTTCTTAAAAATTATTGATGTTTATTGTTTCTGTTTGCAATCAGCTAATGGTAATCATTCCTTTTCCCCCGGCTGTAAACTTACCGATCATTTCCGCTTCTTTTATACCCGCACTATGCAGTTCATCAATAAGAAGAGCTGCATCTTTGCCGGGCAGTGCAATAAGCAATCCGCCCGAGGTCTGTGCATCACATAAGATAAGCTCCGTTGTCCTTCCGCAGGATCCAAAGTCAACATCGCCTTTAACAAAATCATAGTTATTATAGGTGCCCCCGGGGATAATGCCGGCCGCAGCATGATTATATGCCTCTTCAATGCAGGGTACCTTTGAATGATATATTATGGCATCACATCCCGATGCTTTACTCATCTCCCTCAGGTGACCTGTCAGGCCGAATCCTGTTACATCTGTGCATGCATGAACGTCATATTTAAGCATTATCCCTGCTGCCTCCCTGTTAAGGGCTGACATAATACTGATCAGCTTATGTTTTATATCTTCGTTTAGCAGTCCTCTTTTCATTGCGGTGCTGAGTATGCCTGTTCCCACAGGCTTGGTGAGTACCAGTGCATCGCCTGGACGGGCGCCCCTGTTCCTTATGATCCTGTCAGGATGTATGATACCCGTTACAACCATTCCGTATTTCGGTTCAGGATCTTCTATGGTGTGTCCGCCCAGTATCCCTATACCGGCTTCGCCGGCTTTATCCTGTGCTCCCCTGAGTATCTGCTTAAGTGTTTCAAGGGGCAGGCTGTCTTCCGGGAAGCCTGCAATATTAAGAGCAAACAGTGGTAAGGCTCCCATGGCATAAATATCACTCAGGGCATTGGCTGCGGCAATGGCTCCAAAGGAGTAAGGGTCATCAACCACGGGTGTGAAAAAATCCAGCGTCTGTACTATGGCCTGCTCATCATTTATCCTGTATACGGCTGCATCATCTGATGTCTCCGTGCCCACAAGGATCATAGGGTCGGTGAAAGGGGAGAGGGAGGCCAGTACCTTTTCAAGTTTATGGGGCTGTATCTTGCAGGCACAGCCCAGGCCGTGAGTATAATGTGTGAGCTTAATGCTATCTTTTACAGCTGCCTGTCTTCCTGCACCTTTCTCCTTACCGGGCATCAGGGGCAGGACTGTTGCTATTATTTCATCAGCTGCCCTTTTTATATCATCCATGCCTGTTTCCCTGCCTGTTGAAAACCTGACCGTGCCCATGGCATATTCCATCGGCACCTTCATTGCTTCCAGTACATCCGATAAATCGACACTCGTGGCGTGACATGCAGCACCTGCCGAGGCTGCCACATTCTCAAGCCTTGAAACCAGGGTGTTGGCTTCCACTCCCCGGAAAGAAACACTCAGCGTGTTAGGCAGTCTTTCTTCGGGATGACCGTTTAACTTAATATCCGGGATGGATTTTTTCAGTAATTCATAGAGGTAATCCCTGGTTTTTTTGTATTGATCCATATATTCTCCCAGCTTATTCGCAGCCAGCTCACAGGCCATGCCCAGACCCACTATCTCCAGCACATTCTCTGTTCCGGCGCGCATATTCTGTTCATGATCAGCTCCGTGTATCAACTTTTCCAGGGCAACACCATTACGGACATATAAGGCCCCGATGCCTTTAGGTGCGTATATCTTGTGACCGGCCAGGCTGAGAAGGTCAACACCCAGCCTGTCAACCCGGGTCATTATCTTGCCGGCCGACTGGGCGGCATCAGTGTGAAAGAATATTTTGTGAGCTCTTGCTATCTCTGCTATCTCTGTAATGGGCTGAATGGTGCCAACCTCATTATTGGCATGCATAATGGAAATAAGGATGGTGCTTTTTTTAATGGCCGACTGTACGGCGCCGGCGCTTACCCGCCCGTATTCATCCACAGGAAGGTAGCTAAGCTCAAATCCTGAGCGTTCAAGATACCTGCACACCTCTGTTACTGCCGGGTGTTCAATGGATGATGTAATTATATGATTGCCTTTATCCCTGTGCTTAAGGGCAATACCTTTGATGGCATAATTATTTGATTCGGTGCCACCACTGGTGAAAATTATCTCTGAAGGCTCACAATTAAGCATGGCAGCTACCTGTCTCCGTGCATTTTCAATCGCTTTTTTTGTCGCCACCCCGTATGAATGCAGGCTTGAGGGATTACCGAAGTACCGGGACAGGAAAGGCTGCATTGCTTCCGCAACCTCCGGGTCTACAGGTGTGGTGGCATTATAATCAAGGTATACCGCTTGCATTATGATTTCTTTATTTGATAAAACACAAAGATATCAGAATTGTATGCATATTATTTACGCCAGGTCAATAATAAGACAAACAGAAACTGTTTCCCTGCCGTGGAACATAGCGTTAATCAGGTAGCTGACATCCGAAATGAGTATATGGCCATTTATTTCTTTAATAATTCCTTTACTGCTTCTTCAATCTGCTGATCACGACCAGCTGCCATCTTTCCGGGCTCATTCATTACCCTGATATCCGGTTCCATCTGGTTATTCTCAAGGAAAGGTTCCCCAACGGGCTTCCATCCGCCCATAGGTATCCCGAAATAGAGTGTGGGATCAATCTGTGTTTCCCACCATACGAATGTACCTGTTCCCGGAACAGGCATACCCAGGGTCTTTCCACCTCCTTTGATCTTATAGGCTACCGGGAAAAGATGTGCATCCGAATAATTGCCTTCGCCCATAACAACTATTGAGGGTTTTATCCACCTGCTTCCCGGCTGATATCCCACATTCTGTCCGTGGGGTATGATATCCATATATTTTTCAGCCGTCAGAAAATCTGAAAGAACATCATGCAGGTTGCCACCGCCATTAAAACGTGTATCCACAATGAGTGCTTCATCGTCCAGGTGCTTACCCAGCACTTCCTCTATCACCGTCCTCATACTCTGATCATTCATTCCCCGTACATGCACATATCCTAATCTGCCTTCGGACAGCTTCTCAACTTCGTCGCGGCGTGTTTCCACCCATCGCTCATAGAGCAGCTGGTTTTCAACACCAGAAGAAACAGGTTTCACTACTTCTTCCCAGCGTTTTTCTTCATCCGGATTATATACTGATAATAATATATATTTACCGCCTGTTCTGTTAAAAAGTTTATAGAAATCAATATCTGTTGTTATTTCCTGCCCGTCAACTTTCTCAATGATATTCCCGGCAGAAATTTTTGCCGAAGCTTTATCCAGTGGCCCGCCTTTAAGTACTTCTGCAACCTTCAGTCCATCTCCCTTATGCGAGTAGTCATATAATAAGCCGAGGGACGGTGTTTCATCACCGTTTTCAGCCCTGTGCCTGTAACCACTGCCTGTGTGAGAGGCATTAAGCTCACCCAGCATCTCGCTCAGCATCTCGGCGAAATCATAGTTATTATTAATGTATGGAAGGAACTTCTTATATTCTGAATAATAAAAATCCCAGTCAACACCTTGCAGATCTACAACATAAAACTTTTCGCGTACCTGTCGCCAGCTATGATCGAAGATATATTCTCTTTCCTTATCCTGTTTCAGCACCATCTCTCCTTTGCAGGCTATGGTTTTTGTTTTTCCATCTTCCAGGTTAACCTTAACAGCTTTGCCGTCGGCCAGTACAAGCATGAATTTCCCGTCTTCAGACATTTCAATATCAGTGCTGCCGGCATTCAGCCCGGCCAGCATTTTTGTCTCCTTTGTCCTCAGTTCAGTGACCCAGAGGTTATTCCTGCCTTCAAAACGGGTAATATAATAGAGCTTCTCTTTATCATCTGACAGTGCAAAATCGCTTATTCTTGATGTATGTACCGTAAGCCTTTCTTCGCGATCTTTAAGATTCTTCCAGTCAAACTCGAGTTTTTCAACCTTTCCCTTATCACCTTCACTCTTACCTTCTTTGGATTTTTTCTCCTTGTTGTTGTTCTCTTCGCCATCCTGCTTTTCATCCTTTGCCTTCTTTTCTTTCTCTTTCATCAGGTCAAGCTCTTCCTCACTCATCCTGTATCTGTCCCATGCTTCACGTGTAAAAAATAAGGCAAAGACATCCCCGCTGACAGCTCCCCGGTTTTCGCCGTATGATCCTTCCCTGGTGGATGCCCAAATCATCATTTTACCGTCTTTTGACCATTTTGGATTACTGTCGGTATACCCGCTTTCTGTAAGGTTTATTATCTCGCCCTCACCCGAGGCGGATACGAGACCTGCTTCATCGGACATAAGCCTTTCTTTCTGGCCAAAGGATACAAGGAACCACCTGCTGTCAGGCGACCACTGGTACCACTGGTCACCGTCACTGTAAGAATAATTATGCTTTCCGGGCATGATGGTACGTCTTTGCATGGATTCAAGGTTTATAACCCTGAGGGTGGTGCGGTTTTCGAGGTATGCCACTTCTTTTCCGTTTGGGGACCATGAAGGCTGGAATTCCTCAGCCGCGGTGGCTGTAATCGTCTTTTCTTCAAGTATGGTTGAAACGAAGAAATATTCTTCTTCATCTCTTATAATCGATTTGCTGTATATATTCCAGCTACTGTCTTTTTCCGCTGCATAGACAATTGAGCGCCCATCTGGACTGAAATCGACGCTTCTTTCCTGCCAGGGGGTGTTGGTGATTCTCTTTGTTGTGCCATTATCTATGCTGCTTACAAATATTTCCCCCCTGAAGACATACGCAAATTCTTTTCCGTTGGGTGAGAGGCTTATCTCTGAAAAACCACTGTTTACCGGAACCAGCTTTTCAAGAGATTGCATACCGTCATATTTTATACTTATATCAAGCTTTTCGGGCTCAGTACCGGGCTTCATAGTGTATATTTCCCCATGATAACTGAAACACAGAGTATTATCATTTGACCGCGTCAGGAAACGTACAGGATGATTTTCAAAGCCTGTTATAACGACATTTTCCACGGGTTCAGCAAGGGAACTTCTGTGTATATTGAAAGAACCAGTCTCCTCTGAAAGATAGTAATATTCATTATTATCATCACCGAAGACAGGATTGCGGTTTTCGCCTTCAAATGTGGAAAGCTGTTGATATTCTTCATTAATCATGTCATAGACCCAAATATCTCTTGTCACAGATGATCTGTGATGCTTCCTCCATTCATTTTCGAATCCTTTGCGATCATGGAAGATCAGCTTTGTACCATCGTGGCTAAAGGTAGCATCGTGTGCCGGGGTAGTCAGGATCTGTGACACTCTTCCTCCTTTCACAGGAACGGAATATAATTCTTCCATCACACTGGTTGGGAATTGCACATTGGTATGCAGATCCTGCCTCAGGGCTGAAAAGATAACAGCACGGTTGTCAATTGTAAAATCACTCGGTTTTTCATTATTTGAATGATATGTTAGTCTTTCTGCCTCTCCGCCGTCAGCATTCATCACATAAACATCAAAATTGCCGTACCTGTCAGAGGCAAATGCTATCTTTTCGCCATCGTGACTCCATACTGCAGAGTATTCATAGCTGTCGCTCATGGTCAGGGGGACTGCCGACCCTCCTGTCGACGGCACTTTGAAGATATCGCCTTTATAATTAAATAGTATTGTTTGCCCGTCGGGCGAGATAGCCGGGTATCTCAGCCATAGCGGGTTGCTCTGGGCTGACAGTGAACCCTGCAGGATAAGCAGTAATCCTGAAATTATCATTGATATTATCCTTTGCATACCGTTTGTTTTAGTTTGGCTTAAAAAATCCACAGATTGACTCTGTGATGGTGATATTGATAATTATTGTTGTTGTTCTTCCACCCTCATTGTATGGTATGAAGTAAAAACCCGGTCATACATATCTTTTACTCTCACCTCTATCGTATGTCTGCCTGCAGGCCAGTCAGTACCTACCTTAGATGTCCACAGGTGACTTGAAGGCTGTGGGGCGGGCAGGTCGCGACCAGGAAAAGACTGTCCGGACAGGGACGGGTCATTCTCCCATTGTTCAACAAAACCCAGCTCATTGAAGCTGTTCCATCGCTGGTCAAGCAAAAGATAATATGGATCAGGCTTTCTGTTTCTTTCCATCTCTTTCCAGTCGCTAAGGCCTTTTACCCTGTAGTCCACCTCTGAATATTCACTGCCATTGAAGAAGTTGACCGTCAGTAAAGGGTCTTCGTCTGAGCCGGCGGTGATACCCCTGGGCAGGTGGATATTCATCCTGTGATCAGCCGGACTGCCAGCTACTTTCCAGTCTATGGTATAATCAAGGTTATCAAAAGTAATTATTGCATAGCCATTGGGGGTGCCGTCCCGCATCATGGTATGAGGTATGCCTGTCTCATCCTTCATCCCTCTCCACCAGCTTCCGGAGGTGGTGCCAACATTAAAATGGTGGTGTGGTTTTTCCCTTTGCCATGCTGAGGAGTCGCGGTAAAAAAACATATTTTCCTGCATATGCATATGTGCGGAGATGGACAGTGTATTTGGAAAACCTTCCAGAAGATCGAATAATTTTGCCTGGTCATCCTGTCTGAATGAATTACCCTGTTTTGCCAGCGGTATATGGATATTTAATACAATCAGATCATTTTTCGCTACTGTTTTCAGGTAATTTTCCAGGAAAGTAAACTGATCAGGTCTCAGTCCACCCACATACCGGTGCGATCCGGCTTTATCTTCATGTATAATATCATCCAGTATTATAAAATGCACCTTTCCGCAGACAAAGGCATAGTCGGCCGGGCCGTAGATACTGTTATAGCTTTCTCCTGAAAGTATATCTTCAGGGGCCGAATAATTAATATCATGATTACCCATCACATTATACCATGGAATACCTATCTGTGCAACCGCCTGGTTCAGGGGTTTAAAAAGCTCTAACTGGTCAAAGACTAAATCACCCATTGTGATACCGAGAGATATGTCACTGATCCCGATAAGCTCATGAATTATATCTTCAGCAAGGTAGTCGATCTCCTCTATATCCCATGGTTGAGTATCACCAAAAACCAGTATTTTAAATTTATCGCCTGTCTCCTTCTCATAAAGTGGGAAGTTGATTTCATCAGGCAGATCGCCTGTGGGTTCTATTCCCCTGTATACGTAGTCATCCGGTGAGCCTTCCGGTCTGTGGAGGTAGTAAAATAAGGGAAGATTATCTTCATCCAGGGGAGTCATCCAGCCTGCCGGTTTTATTATAAAAACCGATCCCTTATCCGTAAGCGGCAGAGCGTAATAACCGTCTTTGCCGGTAATAACGATGTCAGTACCATTGGATACTGCTACGCCCGGTATACCAGGCTCATTTTTATCGCGTGTATTATTCTGGTTCTTATCATTGAAAACATAGCCTTTAGCCTGTTCTGTGCCATCCATGGCCTCAATTGAAGAAGGGAATACTGCCTGCTTTTCATCTGCTTTTTTACATGAAGAAATACCAAGGATAATTATTATTAAAGAAAGGAGTAAAGTTTTTTTCATGATAAGGCTTTTAGTTGTTAGTAAAACATAAATATAACAATATAATAAGTACCACAGCTTATAGGATGATTAAATATATGTCTCAATCTGTTTCCTTTTTTGCCATAAAAGATCATAAAAAATAAACCCATAAAGGTGAGGAGTGTTTATTCAGTAAATGTACAGGGGGATAAAAAAGAAGGAGAACACAGCCTGGGGGATGGTGTGTTCTCCTGGTTGTCAGGGGTATTTCCATTCATGGTAAGTGCAATAATTGTCTGGATTAATTAAAAGGTTGATAGAAATACCTGGGGGAACAAATTCATATTACAGTTATGAAAAATTATTCAAAGCTCAAATGTATTTATTAAGCCCTGTTTGTTGTTTTTCAAAACATAAAATATTCATTTCAATTTGTATATTTATTTGTTTTATGGTATGTCTGGTAACGGGCATGGATTGTTATCATTTAAAGAGACGCAGGATAATCAATGGAAATTTTTATAGAGTGCTCCGGCACATTCAATAATTTTGAGCATTCAGAAACCAGTGAACATATGAAGCAATTAATAGTTTCATAATAATAGTTATTCAATTTATTTAACCAATTTGTATATTCACAGCCTGAAAGCAATCCAACGGATAATAAGCTTAAAAAGATGATCAGAACGATACTGCTTCTCAGCCCGGTATATATATCATTTTTCTGGATGATCATATTGCATCTTGAAAGCAGGAAATCGGGTTCTCCCAAAAGGTTCCTTGGTAAATTCATGATGGTTACCTCTGTACTCTACTTTTCACATTTTCTGTTTTTTTCAAGGCTATTTCATATTTATATATTTTTTGATGCATTCTATACCTCAGCATCCCTGGCTGTTTATCCTATGTATTATATATATGTAAGGCTTCTTACCGGAGAACTGGTTTTCTCATTCAGAAAGCATGCCCGTTATCTGTTTATTCCCATTTTGTTTTTTGTTTTTGATGCTATTGCACTGTTGATACCCGGCAGGGAGGCCAGGATGGACTATATAACCCGTATACTTACGGGTATTGACCCTCCGCAGGGAAATACAGTTATTCCCTACAGCATTTATATTGCAGGCAGGGTTGTCTTTATCCTGCAGGTAATAGTGTACATGCTTTTTGTAAACAAGCTTTTGCGCAGACACCGCCAGCGGCTTGCTGATTTCTATTCAGAACCGGGCGACAGGTCTCTAAGGTGGGTAAGCATATTGAATATATTATACTTTATTGCTTCTATAGCAAGCATATCGCTTGCTTTCATAGGCAGGGAACGATTCCTGGTTAATGATATTCTTCTTGTTTTTCCTTCCATTGTTTTTTCTGTACTTCTATTTATTATTGGTTACCTGGGCAGCAGGCAAAATCCGTCACCGTCACCTTTAAAATATGCTGATAATGGAGGTGATATTACTGAATTGAACGAAAGTGCAAGGGATAAGCTCAGGAAAGATATGGAGATATTATTTGAAAAAGATAAAATATATCTTTTAAAAGACCTGAAAATATCAGATGTCAGCAATCGGCTCGGCACAAACAGAACCTATGTGTCAAATATCATTAACCGGCATTATAAGGTAAATTTTGCCGGTTATGTGAATAATTACAGGGTTAACTATGCAAGAGAACTCTTAAAAGACCAACCGGGGATAGGCGTGGAAGAGCTTACCGACCGTTCAGGCTTTGGGTCGGTTAACTCATTATACCGTGCTTTCCAGTCAAAGGAAAATATTTCTTTGTCGAGATACAGGAAAAAGTATATGGCATGAAGTATCCAGAATAACAGCTTATTCTAGTTCTGAACTGTCAGGTTCAAGGTACAGGCCTATTTCTGAGATCATTGCATTATACCTTGATTTTAATATGGTAAGCCTTATTCTGTCACTTGTTGTTACGGGAAATTTAAGAAGTTTATTATATCCCACCGTGGTAGAACCGGCAATTTCATGCCATTCCCCATCTGTGAAAGCTTCCACTTTGAATTCTTCTATTCTTTGACCTTTTGATATAAATTCTTTAATCATGAAAACATTGAAATCTTCGGCAAAAGGAAATTTATATTCAATTTCAGCAGGTAATTCATCGATATGTGTATACGTATCCTCTTTCCCGTCAACACTCTTTCTGGCACCCGGGTACCGGGTAAAAGCCCTGAAGGCTATATTTTTTTCAAAAGTTCTGTCGAGATAAGCTTTAAACTCATTCAAATGTTTTACATCTGTTTCATGAATTAATCCCCGGCGGTCCGGGGGTATGTTAAGCAGTAAGACTGCGTTCCTGCCAACCGAGTTGATATATATGTCAAACAGTTTCTCCGGTGATTTGACCCTGTCATCCTCCTCACTGTGGTAAAACCATCCCGGTCGTATTGAAACATCAACTTCTGCAGGATACCAGAACAATTTATTTGCTTTTTTTACCAGGTCTGCTGACCCCAGGTCTTCCGACATAGCATTTAGTCCGAGTTTCTCATTTATCTTATTGCTCTTCTCACCGGCCCCGGGAGCAAGTGCTGTTACGCTCCATTCTGTTTCCCGTCCGTAACCGGATTCTGTGCCAACCCACCTTATATCCTCGCCCATCACTGCCGTCACCGCATCCGGCTGGTATCTGTCAATAAGCCTGTAATAAGTGTCCCAGTCATATTCCTGGACCTTGCCATCAGCAGCTTCCCCGTTGGCCCCGTCAAACCACACTTCATCCACGGTGCCGTACCATGTCAGCAGCTCCTTCAGTTGTGCCATATAGAATTCATTATATGCCTCTGAACCGTATGATTCAGCGTTCCTGTCCCATGGCGACAGGTATATGCCGAATTTCAGACCATATTTATCACAGGCCTCCTTAACCTCCCTTACCACATCGCCCCCGCCTGACCTCCATGGGCTGTACCTGACTGAATGTTTTGTAGTTCTTGTCGGCCACAGGCAAAAACCATCATGGTGCTTACAGGTGAGGATAATCATTTTCATACCCGCTTCTGATATCACCCTGGCCCATTGTTCAGCATTGAATTCTGTTGGATTAAATAATTCAGGCGACTCATCTCCGTCGCCCCATTCCTTACCGGTGAAGGTGTTTACCGAAAAATGAATGAACGCTGTCATTTCCAGTTTCTGCCACGCAATCTGCTGACTGTCAGGAATAACGCTTGCAGCCATTTTTATTTTCTCTTCCATGCCGGTATCTGCAGGGAAGGAAACGGAACCTGTGTAATACGGGCCCTCATCTCTTGCATTATTTCTGCTGCAGCCTGTTAAACTTAATACCAGTATTATTGTATAAACAGTTATTATGCATTTCATCTTTATCAGAATTATTACAGCTTATATCTTCCTGGTTAAATCTGTGTTTTCAGTTTTATCTTTCCTGCGGTTCAGGGACAATATAAATATAATCATAATCCTTCAGCATTTTCAGTCCTGCCCCTCAAAACAGGTTCTGTATTTAACACATTCATTACCAGAGCTGCAAGCTGTTGCCATGAACAAAAGGAATATGATGGGTGTATTTATAATGTATGATATTAAAATTATTCCCGCATTATGTATCATGTTGATAAGCAAAAAAGAATTAAAACAGGATAATCATATATTCAATTAAAGGGCTTTGAAGCTCCCATTATAGTAAATTAGGCTTATATTTGTTTATTATAAATACTTGATTGTGCTGATTAACTTATGAATAGAAATTATAGTAATTAAAAACAAGAGGCTGAAGAAATGAAGAAAGATACAGTGATTTTTGATCTTATTGAAAAGGAAAAACAACGACAACTTAATGGTCTTGAATTAATAGCATCCGAGAACTTTGTGAGTGAGCAGGTCCTTGAGTCCATGGGTTCAGTAATGACCAATAAATATGCAGAGGGATATCCGGGTAAACGTTATTATGGCGGCTGTGAAATAGTTGATCAGTCGGAGACTCTTGCCATAGATCGTCTTAAAGAGCTTTTTGATGCAGAATATGCGAATGTACAGCCGCATGCAGGTGCACAGGCGAATATGGCAGTTTTTATGGCTGTTATGAACCCCGGAGATAAGTTTATGGGACTGGATCTTTCACATGGAGGCCATCTCTCACATGGCTCAGCTGTTAATTTCTCCGGCCTCGTATACAAGCCTGTTGCCTACGGTGTCGACAAAGAAACAGGTCTCGTCGATTATGATATGATGGAGGAAATTGCTCTGAGGGAAAAACCCAAAATGATTATAGGAGGTGCCTCTGCCTATTCACGGGAGTGGGATTACGAGAGGATGAGGAATATAGCCGACAGTACAGGAGCTATTCTTATGGTTGACATGGCCCATCCTGCCGGGCTGATAGCGGCCGGACTTCTGAAGAATCCTGTTAAATATGCACATATCGTGACATCCACCACTCATAAGACCCTGAGAGGACCGAGGGGGGGTATTATTCTGGCAGGTAAGGATTTTGATAACCCCTGGGGTAAAACAACAAAAAAGGGAGTGACAAGGAAGATATCCTCATTGCTCAATTCAGCTGTATTCCCGGGTACACAGGGAGGCCCCCTGGAACATGTTATTGCTTCAAAGGCAGTAGCCTTTGCCGAGGCATTGAGCCCTGAATTCAAAGGATACCAGGAACAGGTTCTGAAGAATGCCATAGTGATGGCGGAAGCTTTTATGGGCATGGGTTATAAGGTTATATCCGGTGGTACAGATAATCACTCCATGCTGATAGACCTGAGAACCAAATACCCTGATATTACGGGTAAACAGGTGGAAAACACACTTGTTAATGCACATATAACTGTAAATAAAAATATGGTGCCTTTTGACTCGCGTTCCCCGTTCCAGACTTCAGGCTTACGAATAGGGACACCGGCTATTACAACCAGGGGGTTAAAGGAGGACTCTATGCCCCTGATAGTTGAGCTTATTGATGAGGTTATTTCAAATATTGATAACCAGGAGATAATCGACAGGGTAGGCAAAAGGGTGAATGATATGATGAAACCTTTCCCTCTTTTTAGTTGGTAAACTGACATTTTGAAGGGGCCGGACTATTACAGGGCTTAGTAAAATCATTTATATTCTCCATCAAGGTGGCTGATAGCCTGAAGGGCCTTGATAGATTTATATTCTTTCATCATATGCTGCCTTTAAAAACCTGTATTATTTTCTTTGAAAAACATTTTATTTATCTTTACATAGATTACAACTCGGACTGTTAAATGAGCAAGCGAAAATTAATATTTATTGTTGATGATGACCCCTTTATCAACCAGTTGATTATTAAACGTTTCAATTCGGAGGATTTCCTTGTTGAACCGTTTGAATACGGAGAGGAATGTATAGAGGCTCTTGACAGGGACCCTGACCTGATAATCCTGGATTATTATTTCTTTAAATCAGGTATAAAAGTTTTAAATGGCATGGAGGTCTTTGACCGGATCAGGGAAAAGAAACCTGATGTCCCGGTCATTATGCTTTCAGGTCAGGACAGGGGGGATGTTGTCCTGGAGCTTGCCCGGAAGGGTATAGACGATTATGTTATTAAAGACAACTCCCTGATTGCTAATCTTGAGAGAGCAATATCCGAGCTTCTCGGGGAAGACAAGCTGTAGGTATTTATGGAGTGGTATATTTATCCGGCAGTTATAGCAGTTGGCATTATTGCTGGTTTTATAAATACCATGGCCGGCAGTGGATCCCTTCTCACACTCCCACTGTTGATGTTCCTTGGCTTACCGGCCAATATAGCCAATGGCACTAACCGCGTGGCCATTTTCATGCAAAATATTGTTGCAGTAGGAAGCTTCAAAAAGCAGAAAGTTTTTGAATACAGTGAGGGAATATGGCTGGTGATACCTGCTACTGTGGGGTCGCTGGCAGGAGCCCTGATGGCTGTTAATTTCAGTGAGCAGATACTCAGGTCATTTATTGGCGGCCTGCTGGTCTTTATGTTTTTTATTATACTGATCAAACCTGAAAGGTGGATAAGGGAGCATGCAGGGAAGATTGACGGAAGCCCTAAATTCTGGCGGATTGTAATATTCTTTTTTATTGGTATGTATGGAGGCTTCATACAGGCAGGGGTGGGGTTCTTCCTGCTGGCCGGACTTGTACTTGGTGTGGGAGCTGATCTTGTAAAAGCCAATGCACTGAAGGTTTTTATTATCCTTGTTTATACAGGGATAGCCCTTATTGTATTTTTTATTAACGGGCAGGTTGACCTGAAAACAGGCCTTATACTGTCTGTGGGAAATATGATTGGTGCATGGATTGGTACACGTACAGCTGTCAGCTGGGGACCGAAATTTGTTCGGATTATATTACTTCTGGCTATCTTTGTTTCAGCCCTTAAAGTCCTTGGTGTAATAGATCTGCTTATCTCAGGATGAAATGATAGGTTATGGTTCCTTTCTGTATCACCGGGGCATCAGGTTTGCGGTCAAATTTAGCTTCCATAGCCGCGGTGCGGGCCACCCGCAGGAAATATTCTTCAAGGGTGGTTGAACCTTTTACTCCGGGAACGGCTTTTGTGACATTACCGTTTCGGTCGACTGTTACTTCAACAACCACAATTCCTTCACTCTGCACGTCATAATCGGGATTTGGCAAAGACCTTGCCTGTCGCCCTGCCAGATCATATGATATACCTTCGTTACCGGTTCCAGCACCTTCTCCATAATTCTCAGCACCAACTGCTCCTGTTTCCACACCCTGGTTGCCTTCACCACCTGCAATACCCTCGCTGCTTGTATCAGAACCCCTGGCATTTGCATTTTCAAGGGCATTGCGGGTGAGGTTATTTATTTCAATCCGTCGCCTTTCCTCTTCTTCCAGCTTCTTTTTCTCTGCTTCTTCTGCCTCTTTCCTGAGCCTTTCTTCTTCGAGTTCCTGCTCCCTTATCCTTTCAGCTTCTGCTTCTTCCTTCAGACGCTGCTCTTCTTCAGGGTCAGGCTGTTCCTTTTTTTCTTCAACAACAGCCGCTTCTTCAAAATCCTGTGTCATAAGGGCCTCCTCTGCCTCCTGCTCACTCTGCACCTCATCAACCGTTTGTTCGGGCGGTATATCAGCTGAAGATTCCTGTGCACTGCTGCTTTCTTCCGGAGATGAGGAGGCGGCTGGTTCGAGCATACCCGAACCGGTATCATCTGTTCCGAAATTAACCAGTATACCTTCTTCTTCGGGTAAAGGAACCTGCGTATGAAAGCCTGTAATAATAAGCACAACGGCAAGTATTATATGAAATACTACCGTACCTATTATACCTTTCTTCTTATCAGAAGGAAAGTTATAAAGCTCGTTATTTGGGGTTCGTTGCAAGTATCAGTTTATATTGATTATTTTTAGCTATATTCATTACCTTCACTACATGCTCTATGGGCACGGTCTTATCCGCATGAAGCGATAGGTATGTATCTTCGCTCTGTCCTATTTTTTGCCTGAGGGCAGCCTCCAGATCCTCAAAGGCAACCTGCTGATCTTCGATATAATACTGCAGATCCCTTGTTATTGACACGGTTGTCAGCGGTTTGGCCGCCGTCTGGCTGCTGCCTTGTGGCAGAAGCAGTTTAAGTGCCGTAGGATGTATCAGCGTTGAGGTCACCATAAAGAATATAAGCAGCAGGAATATTATATCTGACATCCCTGCAAAGCTGAATGAGGCGTTTATCTTATTTCTTGATCTTATTGCCATGGCTGATAAATATTATACCGGTTCATTCAATATATCCATAAACTCCGTTGAGGTAGCCTCAAGATTAAAGATCACCTTCTCAACCTTGGCTACAAGTATATTATAAGCAAAATATGCCAGAATACCAACTATAAGTCCGGCTACCGTCGTAACCATTGCTGTGTATATACCGTTGCTAAGCAGGGATACATCGATATTATTGCCTGCATTGGACATGTCATAGAACGCTCTAATCATTCCAATAACCGTACCAAGAAAACCTATCATGGGTGCTGCCCCTGCTATGGTTGCCAGGGCAGGCAGACCTTTTTCCAGTTTATATACCTCCAGCTTGCCAATATTCTCAATTGTGGTATTTACATCATTCAGTGGTCTCCCTATGCGTGTTATACCTTTCTCAACCATTCGTGAGGCGGGTGAATTATTTGATTTGCAGAGTGCAATGGCAGCATCTATCTTGCTGTCGTATATATAATCTTTTATCCTGTTCATAAAATTCATATCCTCATTGCCGGCCTTTGTTATTACATAAAACCTTTCAAAGAATATATAAATTGCTATTACCGACAACAAAATGATGGGTACCATAACCCAGCCACCCTTAAGTACCAGTTCACCAAAAGACAATGTTATCTGTTCCGATTCTTCCAGTATGACCTCAGGGTCCTGAAATGCAATGTTTAATAGTCTCATTTAAGTATTAATATTAATTTGTTCTTATTTGATATTATTCTTCCCGGAATCTTTATTTTACATTTGCCTGGATCCGGAGATTCTCTTTCTGCGGCCTTTAAGCAATAGCCTTTAGCTATCGGACTTTTGATCAGTCGAAGATATAAAAAAAACGAGATATAAGCCTTTGTATTATATCCATTCCCATATTTTTTATTCATTAATAATTTCCGGTTCTTCTTCGCGCTTCATATCACTTTTATCCTTTCTGAACAGATCGCCGAATCTGTTAAAGCTTTGCCTGAAAAGAAGTCCAAAGCCCTGTGTATATGGTGCGGTCTCATACATCATATTATCATTAGACCTGTTAAAGACCCTGAATCTCACTTTCTCAGTCAGCTTAACCTCAACATCAAAATCACCTGATATTTCATTTGTGGAAGAGCTTGTCTGTTCACCTCCGACATCGAAATTGCCATTTATTATAACCCTGTCATTTAATAATTGAGTGGACAAAGCCACCTCTACTTCCTGGCTGCTTATTTCATTACCCGGCCTGTAACTGAAGCCAATGTCAAAATCGTTGCTTATCTGAGACAGCCAGTTGCTGAGCTGGTTTGAGAGCATCTCAGTTGTTGTGACACCCATGGCTGATGCTCCGGCAGAGCTGGTGTTGATAGTTGCCCCGGAAACAGCAGGGTAAAAACTGTTCATTACCAGTAGATACAGGAACTGCCTGCTCATTTCTTCTTCAGAACCAATGACATCTTTAAGGTATGTACGCGTTGTTTCATCAGCTGTTGGCAGGTATATATCAAAACCTATAACAGGATTTAACAGGCTGCCGCTCATATTCAGATGGCACTCCACGGGTATCCGTTCCTTATAGGTCTCATCCTGGAGGAGGTCTTCAAGTGAGGCTCTCAACTTATAAATGGCCCTGATATCTATATTGGCGTCTCTTATATCGCCGTTCCATGATATGGTGCCACCATCCTCAACAATGAACCGCTTATTAAAAATATTGCCCAGGGTAAGCTGGTAATCACCGTCTTCTATAACATAATCCCCGAAAATGGAAAAGTTCCCGTCAGCGTCAAGCGACATATTTAAAGTTCCGGCTCCACGTGCCCTCAGGATGTCTCCAATCTTTGAATCAAAAACCAGCTGTATCTCTGCATCGGGTGTAACATCCAGTTCAAAATTTAGAGATATGGCTTTTTCGGTATCCTGTTCCTTCAGGGACAGAACAGTGGGGATGATTATACTACTGTCTTTATCAGGCTTTTTAAAACTGATAAAAGGGTAATCGCTGATCTCCTCTCCCGAATTCAGAGGGATAAACATCCTGGTATTGTTTTCAGTCAGTGCTGATATATTGAAATCCAGGTTTCCGCCGGGACCCTCAATCGTTATAACACCTGAAGCAAAGGCTGTTCCGTAAAACACATTATTATCCTTTTGCCTGGTGTCAAAGGCCATTATATTATTGGCATTTATACGCAGGTCAACAAGCCATTGCTTAAAATTAGTATGTGACACAAATCCATTGAGGACCGCATTATTGTCCTTATTATCCCTTAGCTGTATCCTGTCAAAAATCAATTTATTGTCCTCGAAACGAATACTGTCCGAGAACCTGAAATTTGATTGCAGGTAGTCCACTGTCATCGCGGCCTGCTTTGCCATAACAACGCCATTAACAGAGATATCACCCTGCTCGCTGATTATTCTTGCCTTGCCTGAACCCATACCCTCAATATCAGAAGCAAAGGCTTTAAGGAAAATATTAAGTATGTCAAGAGGTATTCCATCAACCGAAGCCAGAAGATCAGTCCGCCCGAGCTCGGGATCGTAATCTCCGCTTATACTAAATGTGTTTTCCCCATCTATATTATTATTTATATTCAAATGTGCTAACTTCTGTCTGTTATCCCATTCAGACAATAAACTAATATCACCATAATGATGTTCATTAATATCGAAATCTGTGATATTAACATCTGATTCCAGCATTATATTATTATATATATCAGTTATAAGGATATCTCCGTTTAAAAAGCCACCTACCCTGAAATCAATTTTTTTATCATTCTCAGCGGTCTGTACCCTTTTCAGTTTGTTAAGGCCTCTGAGATCAAGTTCCCTGAAGCTTATATTCAGGCTGTCCTTCGGGTTTTCCGATATTTTACCGTCTATCATGAAAAACTCATTATTCCTGCTCAGTAAAAAACTGTCTGCTGCAATTGCGGTGGAATCTATAAAAAAAGTACTGCCATACACCTGCCACTTATTATCATTAATAAATAATTCTGCAGGCAGGATGGCCAGGTCAAGCCTTGTATTATCAAAATATTCTTCAAAAGACCCTCTTGCTGATAGTTCACCATAATTTCTTGATTCCCCAGGATTGTCCCATGCGATATTGATGTCAAAGATGTCCGTGAATGCTTCCGATTCAATATCCAGGTTTTCAATATTCAGCCTGTTTAAAAGGCTTAATCTTTCACTTTGGAGCTTAAATGTCATACCGGAGTCAGCTGTTGTGCTGAGCAGGTATGGGTCGGAAAGACTGCTGGTATTATAGGTTATATAATGCCCGCCTGCTTCAATCCTTATTTCCCTGCCCGGATGTATATTACCCTCAACGGAGAAGCCCGGTGATACCAAAAATCCTGTTTCGAAGAACTCATTTATCCTGTCAGTATTTTTCAGATTGACCCGGTAATCAAAATTATTGTTTCCGGATAATTGCTGGTTAGTACTGTCTATCAGTGAAGGGAATATGTATGAGCCGGCAATTTTCAGGTCTGATACTATATTTACCAGGTCATATTTGCCACTTATGTCAGCATCTATATAATCAGTTCGCAGGCTTATGCCCCGTGTAGTACTATCAGTGTCAAAAGCTTTTATGCTGCAGTCATACAGATCAAAAACTTCATCCCCCTTTTTTAGTCTTGAATTAAGAAGCCGTATTTCCCCCCTGATATTATCTGTGTTATTACCTTTTAAATTTGCAGTAAGAAGCAGGGAAAGACTGCTGAGACTGTCTGAAGGGTTAATATTCAGATTATAAAGATCAGCTTCCAGCAGGTTCAGGCTGAAATCCAGTTCAGGTTGTTCTCCTGTAAAATCAAAACGACCCAGCAGGTCCATTTTCAGGTTTTCGGTGTTTGAGCTTACCGAGCCATCCCATACCTTTTCGGTTACGAGTCCACTGATACTTATATTTTTGTATGTATAATTATTGAGTTCAAGGCTTTCGATAAGTGCGTCCACTTCAGCACTGAAATTTTTAAATGAAACTGAACTGCCTTCTATATTTAATCCGGCTGAGACCTGTCCCAGCAGATCCTCCCTGTTAAGTATTTTTCCAAGCTGAACCGAGCTGGCCTGTAAGCTGCCTTCATAAAAGAAGGTGCCTGATGTGTCTGGTCTGAACAGTATATCAGTCGAGACAGAGCCAAGGCTGGTATTAATTGTCCCGTAGGTAACAAAGTCCTGGAGAAAACCTGTGAAATTCCCGCTGAAAGATAAGGCTCCCAGTCTTTCAAACTCCTGGCCTGGATTCAGTTTCCCTTTTCCCGGCAGCTCAAATTCAGCAATCTCCATTGCTGTTGTTGTAAGGCTGCCAACCCGTATAAACATAAAGGTGTTATCAATGTCGGGCAGTCCTGACAGGTCAAAGTCACATAGCAACATGGTGCTGTCTGAATAAGACAAAATAATATCCCTGCCATTAAGCTCCTGTATTGTTCCGTTTACATTGCCCGAGAAAATTATATCCTGGTCATAGCCCTCAAGTGGTTCAATAAAATGGGCAAGCTCAGGTATTGATATAAGTGAACTTTGCATTGTCAGTTCCAGCTTTGCATCACTTACAAAGTCAAAACTATCACCATTATTAAGAAAGTCAAGACCAATAATATCTGAATTAATGAAACTGCCGGCAGTTCTGATGGTAGCATCAGTCAGACGGTATTTGCCACTTTCTATTTTTACTTCAGAAAAGAGGTTGTTTACCTCAAAACCCTTTGATGTTAAAAAAGACAGTTCCGAAATCACAAGCTCAATATCCGAGTAATGCCTGTTAATATTATTCACACTGAGATCCAGCTTGTGCAGGCTGACATTATCAGGGTCAAACACAGCTGAGGTATCGGGTTTGTTACCAGAATGATAACTTAATCTTCCATTATTAATATTGAGCTGCCTGATTTGCAGATCTTTGTTTCTCCTGGCAGTGTCCGGGTTAACAAGCAGCATGGCAAAACTCTGGAGGTTAAGAATACCACTGGTGTCAGGTCTCAGTTTTATTACAGGGCGGTCTATATCCAGCCTGCCCAGGCCTATATACCTCTCTTTTCTGTTTATTCTCCTTATGCCTGCTTTTACCAGGGGGGAAAACAACAATGTGTCTGCCGTATTATCTTTAATAAGAAGGTTTGTTACCTCAATCTTATTAAAGAGGCTGAACCTGACATTGTCGGCGCTGAGTTCAATGTTATTTGTTTTTGAGAACCTCGATGCAAATTTTTCAAACAGCCATGTTTGTACCGTTGTGCTTCTGATGGTGAAAAATAAGATTAGGATAAAAGCCATTAATCCCAGTATTATGAACAGGGGGATTTTGTATATTTTCTTATTTTTACCCATTATTTTGATTGTGCACAAATGATATTCCAAAAATAGCGTAAAAAACTGAAAAATAAATATCAATGTCCCTTACTATCCTTGCCATTGAATCTTCTTGTGATGACACATCTGCTGCGGTCCTGAAAGATAGATTTTTATTATCTAACCTGATTGCCGGACAGGATGTCCATAAATCATATGGCGGCGTTGTGCCGGAGCTAGCATCAAGGGCACATCAGGCCAATATTATACCGGTTGTTGACAGGGCTGTTTACCAGGCAGGAATCAACATATCAGATATTGATGCGGTTGCTTTTACCAGGGGACCCGGATTGCTGGGGTCCCTGCTTGTGGGTACATCTTTTGCCAAAGGCTTTGCACTGGCCCGCGACATACCTCTAATAGGGGTTAACCATCTCCATGCCCATATAATGGCACACTGGCTTAAAGAGGAAGGGAAGGATAATAAAACACCCTCTTTGCCTTTTCTCTGTTTGCTGGTATCAGGGGGTCATACCCAGTTGATAGTTGTGGACAAGAATATGAGGATGAAAGAGATAGGCTCAACCATTGATGATGCTGCAGGTGAAGCCTTTGATAAATGTGCCAGGGTGATGGGGATGCCATATCCTGGTGGTCCTCTTATAGACCGCCTGGCTTCTGAGGGCGATCCAACCAGGTTTCATTTTACCAGGCCCGCAACAGGAAAACTGGATTACAGCTTCAGCGGCCTGAAAACGAATTTTCTTTATTTTATACGGGACTCAGTAAAGAATAATCCCGGTTTTATAGAAGATAATAAGAATGACCTCTGTGCTTCACTGCAAAAAACAATAGTAGATATTCTTGTTGATAAGCTGGTGGAGGCCAGCCGGGAAACGGGCATCAGGGAAATAGGCATAGCAGGAGGTGTTGCTGCCAACAGCGGACTGAGGAATAAAATTGAGAGTCTTGCTGAAACTTATAACTGGAATATCTATTTACCGGAATTGAAATACACAACGGATAATGCTGCTATGATTGCAATTACGGCCTATTTTAAGTATCTTGATCATGATTTTACAACACATGACACAGTTCCCCTTGCAAGATTTAATATATAACAGAGAATAATTGTGAAGGATCAAACAATACTGGTTGTAGGTGCCGGCTCAGTAGGAGGCATTACAGCTGCATTCCTGAAAAAAGCCGGTTATAATGTGGAGATTGTCTGCAAATATGATGACTATAAAGATATAATAGTAAATGAAGGACTGAGTGTGAAAACTCTCTCAGGGAAGTTCAGGGAGAAGATGAGAGCCTGGACTTACGTTAAAGATGTAGATGAAAAGAAAGATATTATACTTTTTGCTGTTAAGGCAACAGATCTGGAAGAGACAGCTGAAGACCTGAAGCCATTGCTTAAAGAGGATAGCCTGGTAGTGTCTATGCAAAACGGGATATGTGAGCCTGAACTTGAAAGAATACTGGGCCGTGACCATATAGCAGGCTGTATTGTCGGATGGGGAGCTACAATGGACAAACAAGGTCAGTTGGTGATGACTTCAGGAGGTGACTTTGTTATAGGTTATCCTGACAGGGATGAGGATGAAAGGCTTGCGTGGATAGCTGAGATGCTGAGTGTTATTGTACCGGTAAGGACCAGCACTAATATGATGGGACAGTTGTATTCCAAGCTGATCATTAATGCCTGCATTACCTCGGTGGGTGCAATTACCGGACTGCTGCTTGGTGAAATGATGCGCAGGCGTAAAGCCAGGAAATTGTTTATCCGGATAATCCGTGAGGCATTGGAGCTCGCTTATATACTTAAGATTCGGGTTGAAGATTATGGGGGCAAACTGAATTATTATGATTTTATTGACGACAAGAGAAAATTACCGGAATTGCGGAGGCATATGATATTACGCCTGATGGGATGGAAATACAGGCGCCTGAAATCATCATCACTGCAATCACTTCAACAGGGAAAACTGACAGAGATAGATTATATAAACGGTTATATAGCCTCAAATGGCAGGGAATATGGTGTGCCTACACCTGTTAATGCAGCAATTGTGAATATGATTCATGAGATTGAGGACGGCAAAAGGAAGATAAATGTTTTTAACCTTGATGATGAAGTATTTGAAAATTTTTATTGAATAAAGATTTTATTTTCTTTTACCGATAAGTATATTAGCACCAAATACAGGTAATGGACCAGTTATTTATTGAGCCAACAAAAAACTCCCCGGAGATATCACTTAATCCCTCCGGAAGCATTAAACTGAAGGGACGGTCGATACATGAGAACGTTCATGACTTCTTCGGATCAATGCTTGCGTGGATAGAGGAATATATTAAAGAGCCTGCAGAAACAACATTCGTTGATGTACAACTGGAATATTTTAACAGTGCCAGCGCAAAGTATATAGTTATATTACTACAGAAGCTGAAAGAAGTAAAGCTTCAGGATAAAAAGTATTATGTGAACTGGTTCTATGAGGCTGGTGATGAAGACATACTCGAGAGGGGTGAGTATTTTGCATCTGTACTGGACATGGATTTTAATTTTGTGGAAATGTCCGGATAATGGTCAGTAGGCCAGTATCCGACTTTTTTCCCTTCCCCGGCCTGAACGTCCATAATGCCGATTGACCGGGTCCTGATTAAGATAAAAAAAGAATAAAAACCTTTATCTTGCCAGTGTGATTGGTAAATGTTTAAAGATAAAGATTTTTATTCTCAAATATTAATCTAAGCACTAACCTTATAAAGAAATATCTACCTGACCTTTTTCAGGAATTGCTACTGACTGTAAAGATAGCCCGGTCAGGAAGTTTAGCCAATAAGTAATTGGTGATATTCATCATTCTGAAAATTGATGCCAGTCACCAGACACAGGTTTGTATTGCAGGTCCGATATCAGTATGCTCAGTAAGGTCCTGAAGGGAACACTATCCTTCATTCCCTAAAAAAAGACTCTTTACCCGGAAAGCCGAATTTACGTTTTGCCAGCTCTTCGGGGTAAATGAAGAATATACTGTAGGCTTCGGCACATAATTTACCCCCACCGTCTGCAAGTTCACACTTAAGATGGACATACCTGCCCTCTGTTTTTATAATTCGGGCTCTGAGCCTGATATCTCCTTTATTCAAAAAAACAGGTTTAAGGTACCGTACTTTCAGCTCTGATGTTACACCTGCTGTACCTGTTTTAATATTAACGCACCATGCACCTGTCTCATCCAGCATTGTTGCTATTATTCCGCCGTGCAGCACATTGACATAACCCTGGTAATATTCATGGGGCTGCCAGGCGGCAATAACATAATCATCAAATTCTTCAAATTCAAGCTTCAGTCCAATAGGGTTGCCCTTACTGCAGCCAAAACATTTGTTAATCTCAGGATCATAGGGGTTAAATATTTTTCTTCGCATTTTTACTGTTATTAGTTGTTTTATAATGATTATGATATAAAAACACAAGTGAGGTAGCAAGGAATAGAAGGCCGGTGAAAAGAAGAAAGAGAAAACCTGCCAGTGTGGGCTTCTCATAGCCCTCATCCACCATTTTAAGCCTCATAATATAGCCGTTAATAGCCAGGATAATGATAAGCAGTGCAACAGCAA
>JAWLFR010000104.1:0-7839 GCA_041685495.1 Bacteroidales bacterium | reverse complement strand
TGATATGGGACAACTCATCAGAGGCATTGTCTTTTATCATACCCTCCTTTGTCATGATGCGGTCGATGGTCTCAATAACAAAGGGATATGCTTTAATATTCCTGCTCAGGTATGTCAGCTCCGGATATGAGGCGGCATGCTCATCATTCCTGAAGAAATTATATATATTCCTCAGAGTGGAAAGTGAACGTTTGAGTTCAAAAACTTCACTTATCTCAGGGCTGGCCCCCTCTATTTTCATCTTTTCCAGTACAGGACGAAGATCAAAAAAATTATCAAGCGGAAAGTCCTGTTCCAGTTCCAGTATTTTCTGAAATTCAGCCGTCTGGTCGATTTTAGTTATAATTTCACTCCTGTCAGCGGTAAAGCCTATATTAAAAGCTTTTTCACGTCCCTGTTGCGAGAGGCACGAATCATGAATCCTGTTACGGATACGATCAAAACCAACCTTAAGCTCAAATTCCTTCGGATAAATCATTTCACCTGTATACTTTTTAACCGGGACAAATGTAAAGTTAATAAATGTTAAATCATACAGTCAGCGGTTTGCAGGGAGTATTAATCATTAAATTTGGAGATATTTTCCAAATAAAAACCAAACTTTATGAATGTAAAATATTTAACAGCAACTGCATTATTGCTATTTGCTATCACGGGAACAATAGTTTCCCAGCATGAGCCTGTAGATCTTAATATGGTATATATGATCAAACAGGAAGGATTTAAGAACTCCGATATAGAAGATTTATCATTCTGGATGACCGATTTTACCGGTCCGCGCCTGACAGCGTCAAACGGAAAGAAAGAAGCTGATGAGTGGGCAGGTTCAAGGATGAAGAAGTACGGGCTTGAAAATGTAAGAGTAGAGGTAGCCAGGCCTTTTGAACGCGGCGGATGGGAAAACCAGAAGACATACGTTGCAATGACTGCTCCTTACTACACTAATTTTGCTGCTAATCCTAAGGCATGGACAGGCAGCACCAGGGGTGCGGTAAAGGGGAACCCGGTTCTGCTTGACATTAACAGTGAAGAAGACTTCAAAAAATATAAAGGCCAGTTAAAAGATAAGATAGTAATTATGCCTTCAACCAGCTCTGCTGAGGTTAGTTTTGACCCTGTTGCCAGCAGGTACAGCGAAGAGGAACTGGAAAGCATTAAGGAAATGAGCTATGCCGGCCGTAGCAGACGTGGTAATTTCAATATGGAAGATTACAGGAGGAGAATGATGCTGCAACAGCAGGCAGCTGATTTCCTGAAAAATGAAGGAGTGGCCGTGATATTATCATCCAGCGGTGTATATAATATACCGCGCTCCAGCGGTGCAAGGTATACATCAGGTGATGATCAGCCAATCGCAGAGATATACCTGCCACTTGAGGCTCACGGGCGCATACAGAGGATGCTTGAACACGGTGTGGAAATGGAGCTTGAAGTTGAAGTAAAGAACAGGTTTTACGACAGTCCTGATGTAAGCAATGTTATTGGTGAGATACCGGGGAGCCACCCTTCACTCAAAGATGAGATAGTACTTATCGGCGGTCATTATGACTCATGGCATGGTGGTACCGGGGCTGCTGATAACGCATCAGGTTGTATCGTTATGATGGAGGCTATGCGAATACTTAAATCACTCGGTGTACAGCCAAAAAGAACCATACGCATCGCCTTATGGGGAGGAGAAGAACAGGGATTGCACGGCTCAAGGGGATATGTGGAAAAGTATATCCGGGACAAAGACGGCAATATGCTTGAAGGATTTGATAATTTCGCCGGATATTTCAATATGGATAACGGAACAGGAAAATTCAGAGGCATATACCTCCAGGAGAATGATATGGTCAAGCCAGTCTTTGAAGCATGGCTTAAGCCTTTTGAAAATATGGGTTGCTCCACTGTCACATTAAGAAATACAAGCGGTACAGACCACCTTGCATTTGATGCACTCGGGCTTCCGGCTTTCCAGTTTATACAGGACAGGATTGAATACGGCAGGACATACCATACTGTAATGGACACATATGAAAGGTTGCTGATGGACGACCTGAAACATAATGCTGTTATTATTGCTACGCTGGCCTATCATGCAGCTATGCGGGATGAGCCACTGGCACGCAAACCACAGCTCGAAAGTCCAGAAGGCCAGGGTCGTCGCTGACAAGGATTATACAGGTCAATGATTAAAGCAGGCAAAGGTGGTGCTGGCAATATGGCAGGTTAAGGATTATGGCTGAGTTTTTGAATACTCACATGTAAAGAGTATATGTGCAGGATTCAGGGTTTAACATTTTGTTTATTAAATTTGTTAATAAATAAAATGTTCTACTTTAAACAGATTAAAAATGAAGATTGTATCCATCCTCACGGTTCTGCTGCTAATGATCAGTTACGGTACCGCTGCACAAGACACTGAGCTTCCGGTTATACCTGAATCTTATTCAAATATCAGTTATGATACAGACGGCCGCCTGTATATAGAAATTTCAGGTGAAAGAATATATGAAAACCTGTCTGAACCCTATTTTTCCCTTGCCAGGTTTACAGGAAGCCCTGAAGGTACTGACAGCGGTATACTTTTTGACTTTGAGGATGAAAGGTTCAGCGGCACATTATATTACGGTTTCATCCCTTACGGCGATTCAAAGCACCCCCACCCGGTTTATTTCCGGTCAGCTGCAAGGATACTTAAGGGCAAAGCCTTTATCGAAATATTAAAATCCATGAGTGGTCGGTATGACATGGTAGACTGGGAGAAGGAAGAAAAAGGAACCATAGGTTACAGGGTGGTTAGTTCTGCCGGTTATTTTCTTTATGACGGCATTGTGTCATTCAGGGGCAAAGGGCCCTTTGAAATAGCACCAACAATTATTGAAGGCCCTTTTGTAAACCTTTTAACACACGGTGGGGCCACCATATCACTAACAAGCAACAGGGATATTGCTATTGATGTATCTGTCGGCGGGAAAAAATATAAAGGAAAAAAAGGAAG
Source organism: Bacteroidales bacterium (assembly GCA_041685495.1). Lineage (GTDB taxonomy): Bacteria > Bacteroidota > Bacteroidia > Bacteroidales > VadinHA17 > UBA9300. The sequence goes on along the minus strand of JAWLFR010000104.1, from coordinate 4,853 downwards.
CCGGCATGAGATTAAGATAGACGGTCTGGATGCTTCCACTGAATACGAATACACTGTTAATTATGGCGATAACAGCCAGACCTACAGTTTCAGGACTTCGCCCAAACCCGGCTCAAGGTCTGCTTTTACCTTTGCCTATGCTTCAGATTCACGCAGTGGCCAGGGAGGAGGAGAGCGGGATATTTATGGTGCCAATTTCTATATTATGAAAAAGATAATGGCCCTGGCCCGCTACCGTGATGTATCATTCTTCCAGTTCTCAGGTGACCTGATCAACGGGTACCAGCAGAATCCGGAACACATGGAACTGGAATATGCCAACTGGAAAAGGGCAGTACAGCCTTTCGGAGCCTACTTCCCCATTTATGTGAGCATGGGCAATCACGAAGCCCTTACAAGGGAGTTTGCCGAAGAGAACAGGTGGAGCATATCCATTGACCGCTTTCCATTTGAAACTGAGTCATCGGAAGCCATCTTTGCAGATAATTTTGTTATGCCGCAAAACGGACCCCTCTCCGAAGACGGAGCAAGCTACGATCCTTCACCACAAACAAACGATTTCCCTTCCTATAAGGAAAATGTATATTATTATACACATGATAATGTTGCGGTGCTGGTGCTTAATTCCGACTATTTCTATGCGCCAAGCACAAATATGATCAGGTTCAGCAGCGGTGGCCTGCACGGGTATATAATGGACCGCCAGCTTCAATGGGTGGATAAAACAATAGAAAGGCTTGAATCGGATCCGGATATAGACCATATATTCATTACACAGCACACCCCTGTCTTTCCCAATGGCGGACATGTAGGCGACGATATGTGGTATAATGGTGATAACGGATACCGCCCGTATGTTGCAGGTACGCCACTGGCCAAAGGCATAATAGAAAGAAGGGATGAACTGCTGGATATAATAGTCAACAAAAGCACCAAGGTGATAGCTGTTCTGACAGGCGATGAGCATAATTATGCCAGAACTGAGGTGAGTCCTGATATGGAAAGATACCCGGAAAATTATTATTTTGAAAAAATCGATCTGCAACGTACAATATACCAGATAAATAATGGCGCTGCAGGAGCGCCGTACTATGCACAGGAGGAAACACCATGGACAGCATGGGTAAGTGGGTTTACCACCCAGAACGCACTGGTACTGTTTCATGTTGATGGTGATGAGATCATTATGGAAGTTATCAATCCGGACACCCTGGAAGAAGTTGACCGCCTGAAATTAAGATAATGCATCTTTATTCATAATGATTGACACCATAATATATTTATAATAATAAAATAATTAACCCATAATCCTCGATAATGATGAAAATTTCAAAAACTCTCATTTTTACTATCCTGTTAACGGCTTTTTCTGCCAGTGCCTACGGTCAGCAGAAGGGTTATTACAGGTCCCCCACTATCCATGGGGATAATATTGTTTTTACAGCAGAGGGTGATCTATGGAAATATGACCTTATTTCCGGGAAGTCACAACGCCTGACCACACATCATGGCATGGAAACACAGGCCAGCTTTTCTCCTGACGGCAATTATATTGCTTTTACCGGCGAATATGAAGGCCCGTCTGAGATATATATAATACCCGCAAGCGGAGGTAAACCTGAAAGACTGACCTATGAGGAGAACAGTCCGCTTATCAGCCAGTGGACAAGTGACGGTAAGATACTTTATTCAACAAATTATTATTCAACCATACCAAATGCCCAGCTGAACAAGATTGATCCCGAAACATCATATTCCACGCTCATACCCCTTTTCCAGGCTGATCAGGGCAGCTATTCAGACGAAGGCAAATTATTTTTTACCAGGCTCAGAAAACAGTCGAGTCATACAAAAAGATACATGGGTGGCACTGCACAATCCATATGGAAATTTGACGGCAAGAGCGAAGCTGTTCACCTGACAGGCGAATATGATGGCACAAGCAAGGATCCTATGTATTATCAGGGCAGGATATATTTCCTCTCAGACAGGGACGGCACAATGAACATATGGTCCATGAACACTGAAGGTGAAGATATGCAACAGCATACTTTTGCTTCGGGCTGGGACCTCTACGAGGCTGACATGGATAATGGGCGGATAGTATGCCAGAAAGGTGCAGATATTATTCTGTATGATATTAATACCGGGCAGGAAGAGATACCGGCAATAGAGCTTTTCTCTGACTTTGATCAGAAACGAATACAGTGGATCAGTGATCCGGAATCAAAGATCACATCCCTTAATATTTCTCATAATGGTAAAAACGTAGTAATAACATCACGCGGAAGGGTCTTCAATTTCCCCGTTAACGGGGAGCGCTGGTCCGAGATAACCAGGAAATACGGGGTAAGGTATAAAGAGGCTTCCTTTGCAGAAGACAGGGATAAGATAGTGATGCTTTCTGATGAGTCCGGGGAGTTCGAGATATGGCAATCCGGTCATCTGGGACTGGATAAACCGGTGCAGCTGACAGAGGGATCAAACAACCTTATTACAGCTTATTCCATTTCACCTGACGGAAAATATATAGTGTATGGTGAAAAGGACAACAGGCTTAAACTGTTTGACACCGAAAAAGGCAAATCCACTCTGATCGATGAGAATGATTTCTCCGGCTTCAGGGATCCTTTAGCCTGGTCACATGACAGCAAATGGATAGCTTATGTAAACAGTGCTGATAACAGGAATATGATTATCAGGGTCTACAGCATTGATGATAAAAAGTCGCATACACTGAGCACTGAACGGCTCGACAGTTATAATCCACGTTTCAGTTCTGATGGTAAATGGTTGTATTTTATCTCCGACCGGACATTCAACAGTACAGTTGGCAGTCCATGGGGCAGCAGGCAGCCTGATCCTCATCTTGACCTTACATCAAAAATATATGCTCTTGCCCTGAGGAATGATGCCCGATTCCCATTCATGGAAAGCAACGAGCTTCAGGAAGAAATAAAAGAAAACAAGGAGCTGCAGGAAGAAACAAAAAAGAACGAGGAACTGCAGGAAGTTGAGATTGATTTTGAAGGTATAGAATCGCGCCTGTATGAGGTACCCCTTAGCGCAGGCAATTACAGGAACTTTTATGTTACAGGCAAACAGCTTATTTACATGCAAAGCGAAGACGGCAGCAGGGGCAGTGCTGTCAAATCCCTGAAGATAAGTAATGAACCTGATAACAAACCCAAAACACTGGCCTCAGGCATCAGTGGCTTTGCCGTTTCAGGCGACGGCAAAAATATACTTCTAAGGAAGAAGGATGGTATATACGTGATGAAAACTACGGCCTCAAAGCTTGATGAATCGGAGCATGAAATCAAAATTAATAACTGGGCATTCAATATTGACCCTGTTGAAGACTGGAAACAGATGTTCAGGGATGCATGGAGAATGGAAAGAGATTACTTCTACGATCCCGGGATGCACGGTCTTGACTGGGATGCTGTGTATGATAAATACAGTGCCTTGCTGCCACGAGTTACAGACAGGTATGAACTTGATGATCTGATGGCGCAGATGATATCAGAACTATCAACACTGCATATGTTTGTAAGAGGTGGCGACAAACGCACATCGCCGGATAATATAACCATGGGGCACCTCGGAGCCGATTTACATAAAGACCGGTCATCAGGAGCTTTTATTATAGATCATATTTATATGACAGATCCTGATTATCCCACGGAAACCTCACCGCTGGCCAAACCTTACCTCAGGGTTGAGAAGGGAGATGCCATCATCGCTATTGACGGTGTTGATGCAAGGAAAGAGCCTTCAGTTAATAAACTGCTGGCCAACAAGGCAGGCATGCAGGTAAGGATAAGCTTTGAAAAGCCGGATGGCAAAACATACGAAGAGATAATAAAACCCGTCAGCTCACGTGCTTTCTCCAATATAAGGTACAGCGAGTGGGAATACACACGCAGCAGGGAAGTTGCAGAAAAGAGTGATGAACGTATAGGATATGTCCACCTAAGGGCCATGGGAGGGAATAATTACACTGAATGGGTAAAAGGCTATTATCCCAACTACCGCAAGGAAGGGCTTATTATTGATGTCAGGCATAACCGTGGAGGTAATATTGACAGCTGGATACTGGGCAAATTGCTCAGGAAAGCCTGGTTCTACTGGGCACCTAGGGCAGGTAAACCATACTGGAATATGCAGTATGCCTTCAGGGGACATATGGTTGTGCTGATCGATGAAAACACCGCTTCAGATGGTGAAGCCTTTGCCGAGGGCTTCAGAAGACTGGAAATGGGAAAATTGATAGGCACACGCACATGGGGCGGTGAGATATGGCTGTCGCAGCGCAACAGGCTTGTGGATAATGGCATAGCCACGGCAGCTGAAAACGGGGTCTATTCACCCGATGGTGAATGGCTTATTGAAGGCTACGGGGTGGAACCGGACATAGAGGTTGATAACCTGCCATATGAAAGCTTTAAGGGAAAAGATGCACAGCTGGAAGCAGCAATTGAACATCTTATGATGCTAATGGAAAAAGAGCCTGTTGAGGTTCCTCCAATACCGGAAAGACCAGATAAATCTTTTGATTATAATAATCATTAACATAAAACAAAAAATTAAAATACTGATGTAGAATCATATAGAACAAGGCCGGGAACACTTGTTTTCCGGTTTTGTTATAGTTATATGAATATAACCCGGGGCAGATGTGGCACGGGGGCAGATATACAGAGAGAAAAACAGATATATTAAGCGTTTTGTATCCGGCAGGAATCAGAACCGAAAAAATGATTTCTTAAAATGAACATACCAGACAAGATAAAAGGATACGGTTTTGCTTTCCTGGCAACAGTATCAATGGTCTATGTATATGTTTTCAG
>JAWLFR010000103.1:0-7861 GCA_041685495.1 Bacteroidales bacterium | reverse complement strand
AATTTTTTTCAGGAAAAATATTTTATAAACAGATGAAAAAAGCTACTTTTGCGGAGCTTTAACAAAAAGATATAAAGGCATAAATAAAATATATAATGGCAAAATCAAATAAAGAAGCACCAAAGGCAATTGAAGGCGTAGAAGAAACACTGACCAAAACAGAACAGTTTCTTGAGAACAACTGGAAGGCCATTACTTACGGGCTGGCAGTGGTAGCTGTAGTGGTAGGCGTGGTATGGATCTATAATAAGAGGCTGGACAGCCTTACGGAAGAAGCTCTTTCGCAGATGTATGTGGCAGAGAATTATTTCGCTGCCGACTCCATGGATCTGGCTCTTTATGGCGATGGCAACTACCTGGGTTTTATAGATATTGCTGATGAATACGGTTCCACCAGGCCGGGTAACCTGGCAAAATATTATGCAGGGGTAAGCTTTTTATGGCTGGGCCAGTTTGAAGATGCCATCGATTACCTCAAAGATTTCAAGAAGAGAGATGAATCGGTAAGTCCGGTAGCCATTGGCTGCATTGGTGATGCATATGTGGAGCTTGGAGATACGGGCAGGGGCATAGAACATTACCTGAGGGCCGCCAATTATTCAGAAAACACTTTCTACAACCCCCTTTACCTGCTTAAGGCAGGCCAGCTGCATGAGCTTGAGGGCCGCTATGATGAAGCCCTGGAAATATACCAGAGGATAAAGGATGAATATCCCGAGAGCTCTGAAGGAGATGATATTGACAAATATATAGCCCGTGTTAAGGTAATAAGGTAATGGGAACAAAAGATCTTTCGGCATATGACCCCTCTGAGATACCGGCAGCTGATAATATGAAGTTCGGTATTATTGTATCAGACTGGAATAATGATATCACCGGTCGTCTGCTGGAAGGTGCACTTAGCACCCTTAAAAAGCACGGTGCCAAAGATGATAATATCATTACCGGGCATGTCCCCGGCAGTTTTGAGCTGCCCCTGGGTGCACAGCTTCTGAAAGAAAGCAGCGATGTGGATGCCCTTATCTGCCTGGGCTGTGTTATACAGGGCGAGACACCCCACTTCACTTACGTATGCCAGGGTGTGACCGAGGGCATCACCCATCTAAACCTCAGGTACAGTACTCCTTTTATTTTCGGTGTGCTCACTACCGGCACCCTCAGGCAGGCTGAAGACCGTGCCGGGGGAAAGCACGGCAATAAGGGTGATGAAGCAGCGCTGACAGCCATCAGGATGGTGGATCTTAAAAGGAAGCTTAAACAGAAAAGCAAAGGCTGACTACCTGTTAATCACCCATTCAAGAAGCATCTGTGATCAGAACACAAAAAAATGAAGCTTTACAAAAGCAGAGGCTGACTACCTGATTATTTTCCTTACAAAGGCAACAGTGAAATAAGACATAAGGAAGAGCCCTATAAAGCCTTCTATACCGGACATCCAGCGTATCGCCCCGTAAGGCCAGTGATCACCGTAACCAATGGTCAGGAAAGTTATGGCACTGTGATAAAAAGCCTTTACCACAAGTGAAAGATTATCATCAATCGATGGTATTATATCCGCCCGGCAGAACAGCATCATAAAGATGTAAATAAAGCTGAAAACAATATAGGATACCACCATGGTAAACAATACCCTTATAGGGTTTGTGGCATACTGTCCGGCTGCATCAAAAACCAGCCAGCGAAAGGCGTATGATATATAAGGAGGCAATGCTGCGATCCCTTTCTTCTGCACCAGTGCATCTCTCAGGTCGGATTTTGACTCAAGTCGCTTAAAATTCAGGTAAGCCCTGTCCTCATCCTCATATTTACCCGTCACATTGAAATTCTCCTTGAGTATCCTGAACTGTTCTGATTTCTGTCTCAGGCTGGTACTGTCCTGGTTCATTATCACCTCCATGCACATATTCTTTTTCCAGTCGATATACAATTTGCCTATAAGCCTCATCCCCGAAAGATCAAGTATATCAACACTGTATCCCTCATTGAAAGGTTCCAGGTCAATAATATCACGGACTATGGAATCAGAAAGGTCCAGGGTGCCGGCAGCCGATACCCTCATATCAACGTAATGATCAAGGTGGCATGATTTAAGGGAAAGGGTTCTGAATGCCGAGCCGTTAAAGCTCAGCTCGCCCGATCCGAAATCAGTCTTTTCAAAGCTGGCTTCTGCCGACCGCATCTCCATCAGGCTGAAATCTTTTGAACCCGTACCCATGGATGCACGCTTAAAAAAGAACTTGGTACCCGGGAACAGTGCTCCCTCCATGGTAAAATCGCCGTTCCCGAATACAGACCTGTTGAAGTTAAGCCTGCCATCACCAAACTCCACAGCCCTGAAATCCACCCTTGTATCACCAAACTCCACCCGCTCAAAGATAACATCACCTCCCCCGAAAGTAGCATAATGAAAATCTATCTTACCTGATGTGATACGTGATATCTTAAAGGAGAAGTCACCTTCACCGAAGCTGGTGTTAATAAACAATATGTCACCGGAGTTGAATTCAGTATTGGCAAAACTGGTGTTCCCGCTGGAGAATACCATATCCTGGAAGTCCTTGACACCGTTATTTATAACTGCATTCTTAAAATCAAAATCACCTTCCTTAAATTCAGCCCCGGTAAGCTCAATATGACCATCACGTATATATGTTCCGGACAGGGAAAAATCACCTTTCCCTGAGCGCATATTATTAAACAGCACCTTGCCACGGGCAAAATGTGTGCCTTCAAAGGAAATATCATGATCCCCGAAATCAGCAAAGGAAAAGTCAGTGGCAATATGGGAGGCGAAGAATGAATTCCGGGCCGAGAAATTCTTCAGCCTCACATATTCTTTCTTATCCATACCATTCTGCTTCCTGTAAAGAGACAGGGAGAAATCTTCTATATAACAATTATCCAGGTTTATATCCCTCCCTTCAGAGATAGCTTCATAAATATCCTGTACATCAAGGTTCCCCAGCAATTCAGTCCCGGTTTCCCCCTTATTCCCATCCAGGAAACTAATAATGGCTGTTTTCGGGTATTGTACCCCCTTATCAGAAACAAACTTGATATTCTTTATTTCTACCCTGAAGGAATTATAATTCATTTTCATACTCACTTCGTATCTTTAAAACATTATATGATGGGAAAATAATATTTAAATTATTGTTGAAATAATCTCATGTGCAGGTAACAGCTTTGCACCAGACTAATATTTCAATAACCGAATATACAAATATTTTTATTTAGCTTTTCCTGTTGCAGAGTATGTTATAAGGACAGTACCTGCATTTCTGCATATCCCCTGTCATTATTATATCCCTGTCTTGATCAAAGATATCTGACAGCACCTGCCTGAGGCCCATTACAAAACTGTCACGTACGGGTATATAGGACCTGACAGTGCCTTTATGATCACCTTTCTTTATCCTGAAAAAATCCGAAAAATCATCACTGAAGATCTTTCTCACCGGGTAGAGTGCCGGCCTGGGATCAAGACCTTCATTATTCTGCAGGAATAATTCACAATAGAGAAGGGTCTGGAATGCGGCGCTGTTCCTGCTGCTGTAATCATAATCAAACAGGGAGTCCAGCCATGCTATATCAACACTGTCGCCTCCCGACTTATAGTCAAGCACCCTGTGCACTCCCCCGCTAAGGTCCACCCTGTCGATGGTACCTCCCACCCCTGCTTCCCGTTCACTGCCGTTAAGATCAAATGACACCTTTCCCGGATAATCTTCCTCCAGGGAAACAATTACAAAGGGAGCATGGCTTTTGTCGGCCATGATAATCTGTCCTGCCATCTTTTCTATTATACTGGTAACCACCAGGTCCTTACCCCTTATCTCCCCCGTGCCGCCCTGCATAAACAGGCTTCTGAAAGCATCCTTTACCAGTCGGGCTATCATGTCCTTATTACCTGCAATATCATCGAGTTGCCCCCTGTCAACGGCATTGCCGGTGAAAGGCTCATACACCTGCTTCATCACATCATGCAGTATATTGCCGAAAGTCAGGGCATCAACTTCCTCAAGCAGCTCCTCCGCCTCTTTGATCCCGGCTATATATTTATAATAAAACTTCATATTACAGCTGATCCATGTATTTATAGCGCTGGGCGAAAGTGGTCTCTTATTATCACCTGAAAGAAAAGCTGACTCAAAGGCATCATTGATGGCTGCTGTGCGTTCTATTGAATCTTTCACCCTGGCCGGCGGCAGTATTCTGAAGCCGGTGTCATTAAAGAAGGTATCATAGCTGTGATCATATTTAAGCTGCAGCAAAAAGCGGCTCATCTCACCGCTGCGGGTACCGTCTGTGCTGCTGTTATAGACAAAGCTCACATTTTCAGCCCTCTGCAGCAAGCGGTAGAAATAATAGGCATATATCGAATCGGAATGTTTAATAGTGGGCAAAGCGAAGGCTTCTCTCAGGTTATAGGGAATATAAGAGTTGCCCGATGGTGATACGGGCAGGCATGCCTCATTGGCTGAAAGGAAAATGATATTCTTAAAATCAAGAGCGCGTGTCTCCAGTATCCCCATTACCTGCAATCCCTCCAGGGGTTCACCGCTGAAGGGTATTATCTGCTTCCGCATTATCCTGTCTATAAGCCTGGAATACAGATCTATACCAGGATCCATCCCCGATTCCTCTATTATCATCCCCAGCTGGTTAAGGGGCAGAAGAAGGCTGTAGATATATTCCTGCTGCAGGCTGAGGCGTGAGCTCCGGTCCTCCTCCGGTATATCTTCACTGTTATCAAGAAGGTCAATTATATATTCCAGTATCTTCCCCAGGTATGTCCTGTTATTAAAATCACTGCCAAAGATATATTCAAACAGTCCCCTGGCCGGGAAAAAGTCGCGGTCCACCCTTATAAGGTTTTTCTGCTTAATGGTTTTCAGCAGCTCCCTGGTATCGGCCGGGTAGTGAAAGGCTATATACTGGTGTTGCAGTATATTGATTACATCATTATAGTAGAATGCTGTTTTCCCGGCAAGCTGTCTTTTGTTTTTCTGCAGCCTCAGCAGCTGGTGCACCAGGCTGTAGACAGGGGTCTGGAATAAGGGGTATCCCATTGTAACATTTACACTGCCTGTTGATTCCGGCAGGCTGTTGAGCACGGGGGTCAGCAGGTTCTCATCGGCCAGTATTATTGCTGTATTATTGGGATCACCTCCGGTCTCGTATCCTTCAAGCAGTGAAGGCAAGAGCTTGGCCTGCGCCACATCGGAGGGAGCTGAGTATACCCTGACCGAACAGTCCGTCGTCTTTCCCTGGGCTATATCATGCTCAGCGGGATACGCGGATAAATTCTGCCTGATAAAATGCCCGGCCTCATGGCCTGCATCATCCACCCAGACAGGGTCATAATCCCAGTAAAACTGAGCCCTGCCCTCTTTTTTCAGCTGTTCAAGAATCACCTTTTCGCACTTATTCAGGGCATTGAAACCCACAAAGTGGAACATCTGCGTCTCAGCACACCACTGCCCGTCCCCTGAACTTACCAGTCCGGCCTGCTCCCGCAGTATCATTCCTTCATAGGCCAGTCCTCTGGCTCTGAGCGAAGATGTGAAGCCGGAATATACCTCGGGCAGTATCTCCCATACAGACAGAAAATCAGATTTTTCCACGGTCATCTTTGAAGCTTCAAAATTGATCCAGAACTGCCTTATTATTCGCAGCACATCTTCACTGAGCGAGCCGAACTTCCGGTCTATCTCCTTAAGATCGGCCAGGTTGCTGAACAGCATCCGGGGGTCAACAAGGTATTTATCAATATCATCAAAATCATTGATAAGCATTTCGCCCCAGAAATAAAAGTCGTCAAAAGTCTCCCTGCTCCCACCGGCTTTCAGGTAAGTATTATACAATTCATAAACCAGCTGCACCGTTTCGGCCTGCCTCAGCTCGCTCTGCCCGGCTATAAGGCTGTTTATTGTTTGCAGTGAAGGCATAAAAAGAGGCCTGTCTATCAGTTCCGCGATATATTTCCTGAAAAAAAGTATTGAGCGGTTATTGGGAAACACTATGCAGTGATCGGCCAGACCGCTGCCATAGCTATCCAGCAGTTTCGATGCTATATCTTTTAAAAATATCCTCATTATCCACCGTGTTTCTTATACAGTCTGCCCTGCCAGGTATCCAGTTCCTCCAGTCTCTGTTCAAAAAGCCTTACCATCTCTTCCGATCTCAACCCGCCCCAGCCCGGATTTTTTATCATCCCGGGTCTTGATTCACCCGTAAAGCGTTCAACAATAATATCCGGGTTCAGCCTTTCCAGAAATTCAATAAAAAACTCCCTGTACTCTTCCCAGGTGAACAGTTCAAAATCGCCGGTACTCATGATGTATTCCTTTTCCATTGCCGTTCCTTCTATTATCTGCAGCTGGTGAAACTTAAGCGTTTTCAGCGGCAGAGCTGATATTATTGCTGCCTCATCCATCATCTCCGTACGCGATTCACCCGGCAGCCCGAAAATAAAATGAGCACCCGTATTTATCCCCCTTGCCGCCGTCTTCTCTATTGCCTGCCGGGAGCATTCAAAATCATGCCCCCTGTTTATCCTTTCCAGTGTTCTGTCATAACATGATTCCACCCCGTATTCAACCGACAGGTAATGATCAGTGGTGATCGCCGACAGGTAATCCAGCAGCTCATCGCTTACACAGTCGGGCCGCGTACCTATTATCAGCCCCATGACCCCCGGGTATGCCAGTGCTTCTTCATATCTCGCTTTCAGTATATCAATGCCGGCATAGGTATTGGTGTATGACTGGAAATAGGCAAGGTAGCCCACCGGCTTTTTGTAGCGCCTGGCATGAAAGTGTATTCCTTTCTCAAGCTGTTCACTTATGCTGCTGCCGGGATTGCAGTAAGAGGGACTGAAAGCATCATTATTACAAAAGCTGCATCCGCCGGTACCCACTGTGCCGTCGCGGTTGGGACATGTAAAACCTGCATCTATGCTCAGCTTCTGCACCCTGCCCCCGAATACCTTCCTGAAATAATTGGAGTAGGCATTGAACCTGCGCTTATGGCCCCAGGGGAATATTTTATTACTTAATTCTTCCATTATACGGCTACAACTCTTGACAGGTCAATATACCACAGGTAAGCCTCAATATTTTCATAGCCCATATCCCCGAGTATCTTTTTATAGCCGCTTACCTGCGACTTATGACCTGCCTGTTCATTTCCGAACTTAAAATCCACTATAATTAATTTATCCTTTTTAAATATTATCCTGTCCGGTCTTCTCAGCTTACCATCCGGTGCCAGGATATCCTTTTCGTTCCTTACCCTTACATCTTCCGAGAACCACTCCCTTACCCCGGCGGTATCCAGGGCATTCATTATCTTTTCTTTTATTTCAAGATATTCCTCCTTCACTATTATTCCTTTCCCCAGGTAGCCCTTTATTGCATTATCTATATCATTCTCAGTTCTCACCGAAGCAAGTATCTCATGCATTAAAAGTCCGTAATACCTCCTGTCGCCACTGTCCTTCCCCCCGGTAAAGTAAGACCTGCTGTGCAGTTTCAGTCTCAGCCGGCTGTCATCCAGTACAAGCGGGTAATCCAGTGGCAGTTCAGCAGGTACAGCTTCCCTCCGCCCCTTTACCCGGGGCACTTTTCCGAAACTCAGGGTGGCTGTCTCATCATCCCAGTGCTTCCCGGGGTCCATGTACCGTCCCCCTGCTTCTTCCGAAATAATATCAAAGAGGCAGGAACCTGCTGTTTTACCTCTTTTACCTGCCAGCATATTTCCATAGAGGCATTCCCTTGCCCTGGTAAATGCCACGTACAGTATATTGAGTTTATCAACAGCTGCCCTGCCCAGCTCTTCTTTATAAAAATCTTCAAAA
>JAWLFR010000102.1:0-7892 GCA_041685495.1 Bacteroidales bacterium | reverse complement strand
CCTTTTTTTATTTGCAGACAAGATGAATGAAATATCTAACCTTGATTTGTTGAAGGAGATGAAGAAAGTCGTTGAATATATGAACTATTTTTAATCACTAAATATATCCAGATATGGTTTAAACATAAAAATCCTGTTACGACTTTGTCCGGTCATTTCCTCTACCATCTGTTTCTCCTGCATAAGCCTTACCAGATCATTTGCTGCCTTATAGCTTAGTGAACATTTATTCGCTGCATTATCAATGGTTGTAACCGGATTTTGAAATAAAATATTAAGCAGTGTCAGGGCAGAATTACTTCTACGACCAAAACCTGAATTGATTTGAGATTCAAGATCATTCTTCAACTGAATAAGCTTTAGAAGCGTATCAACTGAATTCGAAGCAGTTTTTTCGATGCCAACAAGAAAATACTTGATCCATTGAAGCATGTTATTGTGAGTTCTTACTCTGGTCAGGTTATCATAATAGAGCTCTTTATTATTCTCAAAATACTCTGACAGGTATAGCAATGGTTTCTCTGATATACCTTCATTTACTAAAAACAGAGTAATCATTAGCCTGCCAATTCTTCCATTTCCATCCAGAAAGGGATGAATGGTTTCAAACTGGTAGTGAGCGATTGCAATTCTAATTAAGGCAGGAACTTCAATCTGATCATTATTCAGAAAACTTTCCAGGTCACCCATTAATGAATTCACCATCTGGTGCTGAGGAGGAATAAAGACTGCATCAGATAATGATGCACCGCCAATCCAGTTTTGGCTTGTTCGAAACTTCCCTGGAAGTTTATGTTCACCTCTCACATTTTGCAGCAAAGTTTTATGGGTATTCCTTAGCAATCGGGAGGAAATAGGTAAATGTTGTAATTCAGCAATGGCCGCATTTAACGCGGTTATATAATTATTTACCTCCAGCCAGTCATCCTGTCGTTCAGGTTTAATCTCTTCAACAGGAAGCAACGCTTCATCCATATTTGTCCGGGTTCCTTCAATCCTGCTGGAAACGACGGCCTCTTTGGTTACATGCAATTGGATAAACAAATCAATATTCGGAACCAATCTGGCAAAGGAGTTTAATTCACCAAGCTTAATTGCTGCCTTCTCCAACAACTTATTAATAACAGGAGTCCTCCATGACCATTCATCATTAATCAATTCAGGAACAAAGAATTTATAGCCGAAACCTTTCTCAAAATGTCCAGAGCGATATTTTTCTATTTCTTTCATTCCTCTTAAAAGTACATTACAACTTTTCTTATTATACTTTACGGTGTAAATATACAATAAAATATTTCTTATGTTACATTTAAGAGGAATAATACAATATAAATATTCTTATGTTACTTTTAAAGGAGATATTATCAATGGGTTTATTGACTAGTCGTCGGATCGCGTGATTTTTGAAGGGATGCTTTACAAAGAAAGCTTCTGCATCCCCCTTCTGCGTCTGCTGTCTTTTTGTTTTCATCCCTTCGACTCGCGAGCGGGTTTCGGGCTAAAAACGAAGTCCGATACTGTCCGGGGCAACCAAGGTAAATGCAGCAGGTATATGGGATGAAAGTTATTGTTCTTAACCGGGGAGGCCTCACGGACATGAAGAAACAGAGTATGAATCATGGTCGAAGCAAGGCTATTCTGCCGGGTGAGTTCCGGACGGCATACAGAAGTTACAGTAAAGAAAAAACCATCCATGCAATAAAGCAGGATGGTTTTAGCCTGAAAAGGCATATATCTTTGGCGCTCTTAGCCTGTCTTACTCTAATAGAACTTATATCTTTTATCTACAATATTTGATTTCTCCTTCAGGGCTTCAAACACCTCAAAGCTGGCTCTTGATGCATAGCTTGAGCTGAGCCTGCTGCGGAGCATATCCATATCCTGGGCCTGTTCATTAGGTCTTATATTATTGACTGAAATAATAAATACCCCATTATTTCCTTTGACCGGTTTATCAATGATGCCCGTTTCACTGACTGATGCTGCGCTTGCTATAACGGCAGGCTCAACACCTGCGGAAGGAATTGAAAAGGAGTTGAATGCTATATTTGTTGCTTCATTGATCCTGAGTCCCAGGCTTGAGGCTATATCTTCAATATTATCAAGTCCCTCTGTCTCCTTACTCATATCTTCTATTATCTTTTCAGCTTTCTTATCCTGCAGCACAGCATACCGCACTTCTGATTCCACATCTTCGAGACTGGCATAACCTTTCTCTTTAACATCCGTGCAATATGCTATTACGAAATTGTCTCCCAGCTCAAATATGGGCTGCTCACTGTTGTCCAGTATAATATTTTCTTCATCTGTCTCAAAAAGGGCCATTATCAGCATCCTCGGGTTTTCGAGTCCGGGTATTTCTTTTTGCTCCGGGGCTATATCGCTTGCGAGCTTCTTGTTGATCCCTTCATCAGCCACTGTCTGGTTGAACATGCTGTAGCTGTTATTGTTTGCCGCAAATTTACGTGCCTCGGCAAAGACGGAATTATACGTTTCTGAACTTGGCTCTATGGCCCTTTTAATAATTCCGGCATGATATTTTTTTGTTCTGCCGCTCTGATCAAGGATTTCATATATATGATATCCAAATTCAGTTTCAACAATATCAAGGTCGCCGGTATTTCCTTCAAAAGATGCATTATTAAAGGCTGTGGTCATCATCCCTTCTTCAAACCACCCCAGGTCTCCACCCAGTTGTGCTGATTCCTGATCATCGGATAATTCAATGGCAAGTGATTCGAAACTTTCGCCTGACTCTATGAGTTGCATGATGCTGTCGGCCTCGCTCTGTGCCATCCCCTTATTGCGGTAAGCATTGGCTGAAAGAAGTATGTGTCTTACATGTACCGAATCGGGCCTGTAATCCACATCTATAAGACGTGCTATCTTATAGATATCATCTTCAAGGTAAGGTCCGTATACTGCTTCTGTATCTTCCCGGCCAACAAAATCCCTTATCGCTTCAGGTATGTCCCCGATGGGTCTGTACAGCTCTGTATGGCGTTCATCAGATGAAAGGTTTATGAATTGTACAGGCGACTCTGTTGTTCTGAATTCATCTATAAGTTCAATAATCCCTTCTTCAGTATGTTTTATGTCTTCAGCACTGGGCTCCACGGGAAACTCAACGTATTCCATGCTTCTCATGGGCTCCTGCCTGTAGTCTTCTTTGTTATTCCTGTAATATTTTTCAAGGTCGGACTTTGTTATAATAACGGATGAGTCCGGCACTGTTGAATATTGTTTCATAACAAAGCTAAAGTCAACAGTGTTTGAATTGATATCACTTTCAAATTCTGCCTGTTCGGAAGTTATATATAATCCTTTTGCCACCAGGTTGTTGAATTTGGTGTTGATTTTTTCGTTGACAATCTCATTTTCAAAGAACAGCCAGTAAGACCTTGCCTGTGGATCATATTCCGTGCTCTTGAGGAAATTAACCAGGAAGGACTTGTCGAGCGTACCCGTTTCCTGGTTGGCAAACAGCTGTTGTACAATGGGATGTGGCTCATCACCAAGAACCATGGATTCCACTTCTTCCGGACTGACATCCAGTCCGAGTTCCCTGAATTCGTCGCCCAGCACTTCCTCCATTATTATCTTGTTCCAGATATCCTCCCTCATGGATTCTGTCATTTCCTCGGTAATGTTGCTTGTCCCGGATAACTTGTACACCTCAGCCAGGTTCTGTAATCTTTCATCATACTCCTGGTAGGTAATTGACTCCCCGCCAATCTCACCTATCTCATACTGATCCTGCATCTGCCTGGTCTGCCCGCTTCCGCCCCCAAGGAAGTCGCCAAGAATGAAAAATATTAGGGATACACCGATTACTACTGCAAGAAGCACGCCCGCTCTTTCCCGTAGTGTTTGTAATACTGACATTTATATTGTTTTTTGTTTTCTAAAGTAAATTTTTTCAGGCGACAAATATAGTAAAAAATTGTATAAGGTAATACTCTTATATGCATGGATCCTGATAATTACTGTATGAGTAACAGGGATGTCCGGAAATTGACCTTTTTCATGTAAGCACCGGAGCTCACTGATGATAATATTATTCAAGGATATGAAAAAAGGAGTTATAAGTGTGAAATAATAGAAAAGGTAAACAGGGGATATAAAAACAGGTGGTATAAGGACAAAAACAGAATATAAATTAAAACAAGGGGTGTCAAAATAGGGTATGTTAATAATAAATACATAAAATGTTAATAACAACCCCTGAAAAAATAGGGTAATAATCAAAATAATGTAATTTTGTCAAAAATTTATTAATTATGGCAGAACTACGATTCAGTGCATTGCGTGAAGTTTTTTCCCGTGACGTAATAAGTATTGATCATCCGGGAGAAAAGATATCAGAATATTTCGGTGTTAATGTATTTGATCTTAAAAAGATGGAACGGTACCTGCCCCTGGAAACATACAGGGCAGTAAAGCTGGCTGTTGAAAAAGGAAATTCAATCAGTCGCGAAGTAGCTGACAAAGTAGCTACAGGCATGAAAACATGGGCGCTGGAAAAGGGTGTAACTCATTATACCCACTGGTTTCATCCCCTGACAGATGCCACCGCGGAAAAGCATGATTCTTTTATTGAGAGGAATGATTTTGAGGGACTGGTGGAGTCATTGTCCGGGGAGCTGCTGGTTCAGCAGGAACCCGATGCCTCAAGCTTCCCCAGCGGAGGTATAAGGAACACCTTTGAAGCAAGGGGCTATACTGCCTGGGATGTTTCATCACCTGCCTTTATTATCGGGCGCACATTGTGCATTCCCACTGTTTTTGTCTCTTACACAGGCGATGCCCTTGATTATAAGACACCCCTGCTGAAAGCCCTGAGTGAGCTTGATAGTGCCGCGACAACGGTTTGTCGCTATTTTGACAGGAATGTGGATAAGGTTATTGCAAACCTGGGCTGGGAGCAGGAATATTTTCTTATCGATGAAGCATTATACTATGCGCGTCCCGACCTGGTACTTGCTGACCGCACCCTTATGGGACACCAGTCGTCCAAGGACCAGCAGCTTGCCGATCATTACTTCAGTTCTATCCCTGAACGTGTTATGGCTTTTATGGAAGACTTTGAAATTGAGGCCTATAAGCTTGGTATTCCTGTTAAGACCAGGCATAATGAGGTCGCTCCCAACCAGTTCGAGTGTGCCCCCCTGTTTGAGGAAGCCAATCTTTCTGTAGACCATAACCAGCTTATTATGGACCTTATGAAGAGGATAGCACGGAAGCATAAGTTCAGGGTGCTGCTTCATGAAAAGCCTTTTGCAGGCATAAACGGTTCGGGTAAGCATAACAACTGGTCTCTTGCTACAAATACAGGTATCAACCTGCTTTCTCCTGCAAAGAACCCGAAAGGAAACCTGCAGTTTCTCACCTTTCTTGTGAACGTGATAAAGGCGGTTAAGGATAATAAAGATCTGTTAAGGGCCAGCGTGCTTACTGCAACCAATGCTTACAGGCTTGGCGGCAATGAAGCACCGCCCGCTATAATGTCTGTTTTCCTTGGCTCATACCTTAGCGCTATGCTCGATGATATTGTAAAAAAGGTGACAGGAAAGAAGATGACCCCTGCTGAGAAGACAGAACTTAAACTGGGTATTGGCAAGATACCCGAGATACTGCTTGATAATACTGACCGTAACCGAACCTCTCCCTTTGCCTTTACAGGAAACAGGTTTGAGTTCAGGGCGGTGGGTTCATCAGCCAGCTGTGCCCCGGCAATGATTGCTTTGAATGCTTCAATGGCAGATACACTGAGGACATTCAGTAGAGAGGTGGATGAGCTTATCACCGGGGGAATGAAAAAAGATGAAGCCATATTCAAGATATTGAAAAGATATATTGTTGAATCTGCCGAAATTCTGTTCGAGGGAGACGGTTATTCACAGGACTGGGAAAAAGAAGCACGTAAAAGGAAGCTTTCGAATATCACCAGCGTGCCCGAATCGCTGAATAAATATCTGAGTGAACAGTCAAAGAAGGTGTTGATAGACGGTGGTATTTTCAGCGAAAGGGAGCTGGAAAGCCGTGTTGGCGTGGAACTGGAAAAACATACCAAGAAAGTGCAGATTGAAGCAAGGGTGCTTGGCGACCTGGCAATTAACCATATCATTCCTACCGCAATAAAATATATGACTGATCTGCTGGATAATATTAAGTCGCTCGGAATGGTCTTCAGCGAAGTTGAGTTTGAAAGGCTGGCAGGAGCCAGGAAGGAAGTGGTAGTAACACTTTCAGACCATATATCAGAAATAAAGATTCTTGTCAATGATATGGTGGAAGAAAGAAAGAAAGCTAATATTATTGCAGATCCCAGGGAGAAAGCCATTGCCTATGAGGGAAATGTTAAACCATACCTTGAAAAGATAAGATACCATATAGATAAACTGGAGCTTATTGTTGACAATGAAATATGGCCATTGCCCAAGTACCGTGAGCTGCTCTTTACCAGGTGACCTGACCTGCCCTGACTGCGTTAAGCATGTCTGCAGGATCTTATTTGCATAATATTTGCAGTATAATTTGCGTTAATCTATTGCTTAATCAGGTGATAGTTCTGGTTAAGGACGAAAAAACATTAATTTTACATAAAATTTTGAAGCAGGGATTATGGTTCGGACAGTGGTGTTGATAATGATTATTCTTATTCCCTTAACAGTCTATCCGCAGAGCAGGAAGGCCCGTAAAGCATATGATGCATGGGAGGCAGGCGAATATTTTGAGGCGATTGATCTTTTTAAGGATGCCTATTCGAAAACCAGGGATAATACCGAGAGATCGGAATATGTTTTTATGGTGGCGGAGAGTTACAGGTATACAAATAATCCCCGAAGTGCTGAAACATGGTATAAAAAGATAGCCGGTAAGGATAATGCACGGCCTGAGGCAAGCTACTGGTATGCCCAGTCTCTTAAGATGAATGGCAAATATGAAGATGCAATAGATGCTTTCAGGGAATATAAGCAGCTGGTGCCATCCGATGCCAGGGCAGATATTGGTATAAGGTCATGTGAGCTTGCCATTGAATGGATGGAGTCGCCTGAGCAGTATGAGATAGAGGATGTCAGGGACCTTAATTCCAGGGCCTCTGATTTTTGTCCTGCCTATGCCAGGGATGATTATGGAATGGTATATATCACTTCATCAAGGGAAGAGGCTGCAGGTAAGAGAGAACATGGAGCCACAGGAGAAAATTTTACGGATATATTTGAAAGCCGTCTTGATAAAAAAGGACGCTGGAGCACCCCTGTGCCGGTAAATGATATAAACACCGAGTTCGAAGATGGTGCTGCCAGTTTTAGTTCTGACTTCCGGGAGATATATTTTACACGTTGCGATATGGGTAAACGGGAGAACAGGGGATGCGTGATAATGACAGCCAGCCGTACGGAAAGAGGTTGGAGTCAGCCGGAAAAGCTGGATATACTGCCTGATACGCTGGTGGCAGCACACCCTGCAATATCACCTGACGGCCTTACACTATTCTTTGTGTCACAGCTGCCCGATAGCTACGGTGGCAAGGATATATATTATGTTACAAGGTCATCGGCCGGCGGTGAGTGGTCAAAGCCCGTGAACGCAGGACCTGATATCAATACCGCTGCTGATGAGCTCTTTCCTTACCTGAGGGCTGACGGCACTTTGTATTTTGCTTCGGGGGGTCATATAGGTATGGGCGGACTGGATATCTTTAAAGCTGAAAGAGGAGCTGACGGCCAGTGGGTGGTTGATAATATGAAATATCCCATTAATTCAAGTGCCGATGATTTTGGGATCAGCTTCCAGGGCAACAGTGAAAAAGGACTGTTCAGCTCCACCAGGAAAGGCCGCAGCAATGATGAGATATATTATTTTGAAATGCCCCCGCTGAGGTTCTC
>JAWLFR010000101.1:0-7959 GCA_041685495.1 Bacteroidales bacterium | reverse complement strand
CCCGGTGAGATTGAGAGTCCCAACCTGGAGCCCACTCTCGACGGTCTATGGGGAGGTTTACTTATCCTGGGTAAAGCGCCCATCTCAGCTGATGCCCCTGCTGTACAGATTGAAGGTATTCCAGCCTCTGATCCTAACGGGCTGTACGGAGGCACAGAAGAGAATGATAATTCAGGTGTGATAAAGTATATATCCATACGTCACGGCGGTTCTAACATAGGAGAAGGTAACGAAATAAACGGCCTCACAATGGGCGGTGTAGGATCAGGCACAACGATTGAAAACGTGGAAGTTGTTGCAAACCAGGATGATGGCCTTGAATGGTTTGGCGGAACAGTAGATGTCACTAATGTAATTGTATGGAATTCAGGTGATGATGCCCTCGACACAGACCAGGCATGGGCAGGCACAATGGATAATTTCGTAATTATTTGTGGTGATGAAACTGATCATGCCTTTGAAATAGACGGTCCGGAAGGAACATACCTTGATGCTCATACCATAAGAAACGGTTCTGTCAGGGGCAACAGTACTGCTTCTGAACTGGGTGATTTCAGAGATGGTGCCAGGGCATCTCTTGAAAATATATATTTCTTTGGCTTCGGAGATCCTGCTGCAAGCAGCGGCAGAGGAGATTTATCACTCAGCGGAACTGCGACTCAGGATAACTTTGCCGATGGAATACTTACTTTCAGCAACCTGGAGATTACTCCTGCTGATGGCGTAGACTTAGAGACAATCTTTAAGAACGGCACACATGTACATGCTACAGTGGTTGCCGCCGGTGCCAGCACAGTAGGTGCAGATGTGTCAGTCTTCCAGGGCTGGTCATGGGCTGCAGTATCAGGAGCAACAAATGACTTCTAAACAAGAACTGAATATAACATCAAAACTCGCAGTGATTTTTTCGCTGCGGGTTTTGGTATTAAAAAACCAATAAAATAAAAAATTAAAACAATGAACTTTCTCAGAATAATAGTTGCATTCTTTTTTATCATGTTCTTCAGCGGGCTGAATGCACAGGATGGTATTATCAGAGGTTCTGTTTATGACAGCTCAAACGGCGAGGCAATGTTTATGGTGACCGTGGCTGTTGAAGGCACAACCACCGGAACATTTACTGATCTCGACGGGAAATTTAATCTCAAAATTGCTCCCGGCAATTATAAACTACACCTGTCATTTGTCGGGTATGAATCTCATACTATCGATGAGATAACAGTAAAGGATGGTGAGGTCACACTCCTTGACAAGCTGATGATGGAGTCATCAACGGTGAAATTATCGGAGGTTACCGTTACAGCCAGGATGAGCAGGAATAATGAAAATGCACTGATGGCAATAAAGATGAAATCAGCATCGGTAATGGACGGTATTTCCTCGGCTAACTTTAAGAAGATGGGCGACTCCAATGCTGCATCATCAATGAAGAGGGTGACAGGGGTGTCGGTTGAAGGAGGAAAATATGTTTATGTGCGGGGTCTGGGCGACAGGTACACCAAGACTATCCTTAACGGGGTTGATATACCCGGACTGGATCCTGACAGGAACACAATGCAACTGGATATATTCCCGACCAGCATTATAGATAATATTATGGTTTATAAATCATTCCGGGCTGATATGCCGGCCGATTTTACCGGTGGTGTAGTTGATATATCCATAAAAGATTTCCCTGAGCAGAAGAAGGGTGACATATTTTTTGGCACAGCATACAACCCTGATTATCATTTCAATAGTGATTACCTCACATATCCGGGTGGCAAGACTGACTTTCTGGGTTTTGATGACGGAACGCGTGATATTCCCGCAACTGAAGATATTCCATTTTTCATTGATGCATTATCCGATCCTGATGGTGAGGGCGGCACAAGATTCAGGGAGATACTGGATGGGTTTAATCCCACCATGGCTGCCATAAGGCAACAAAACCTTATGGATTATAATCTGGGTGCCTCTTTTGGCAACCAGGTGCCTTTAAAAAATGTTACAATAGGCTATAATTTCGGATTCTCATATAAAAATAATACAGAATACTACAGGAATGCTGAATATGGCCGCTATGGACTTTCATCTGATCCGGATATCACGGACATGGAAGTGCGTGAGTTCCAGATAGGCGATTATGGGTCTAACAGTGTGCTACTAAGCAGTCTGGCAGGCTTTGCGGTAAAAACAATGAAATCCAAATACCGCATAAACCTGATACATATGCAAAACGGTGTGTCAAAGGCAGGTATTTTTGACTATGAGGGCTCAGACCAGGGTTCCAACTTCAGCGCATACCAGCATAACCTTGAGTATAGCCAGCGATCTCTCACCAACGTTCTTATTGACGGAAAACATACTTTTTCAGACTGGGATATTGTCTGGAAACTGTCACCTACATTATCTTCTATCAGCGACCCTGATGCACGTTTTGTAAGGTACCTTAATGAAAATGATATATACGGCATAAACACAGAAGTCGGATTTCCTGAAAGAATATGGAGGAACCTTTCGGAGATAAACCTTTCCGGCGTGCTCCATATAACAAAAGATTTCAGGTTCAGGGGTGAGGAAGCAAAGCTTAATTTCGGAGGAGCCTATACCTATAAGGAGCGTGATTTTGTGATACA
Source organism: Bacteroidales bacterium (assembly GCA_041685495.1). Taxonomy (GTDB): domain Bacteria; phylum Bacteroidota; class Bacteroidia; order Bacteroidales; family VadinHA17; genus UBA9300. Next base: position 5,341 of record JAWLFR010000101.1, on the reverse strand, counting down.
TAAATATGCTCTTAATGTTCGAAGTGTACCACTCACAGGTGACCCGGATGAACTGTTTGCACCCGAAAACCTGTGGCCTCTTAACGGCACACATACAGGCAGAGGTACAAGCTACGAAGCACATTTTATTCCCAATAATCCCAACAAGTTTAATGCCGTGGCAAATAATGCCGCAGCTTATGCCTCAACCGAGCTTATACCTTTTAATAAGCTGAAAGCCATTATCGGCCTGAGGGTAGAGAGTTACAGGCAGTATTATACGGGTCAGGACCAGCTGGGCACAAACGTCCTGGATAACGATAAGGTAATGGACAACCTCGATCTTTTCCCTTCCATCAACTTCGTATATGCCCTGGCTGAAAAACAGAACCTTCGGTTTGCTTACGCAAGAACCACTGCCCGGCCATCATTTAAGGAGATGTCTTTCGCCGAGATATCCGACCCCATAAGCGGACGCACCTTTATAGGAGGTATGTTCCGGGATGCAGATAATGTATCGGGACTGGAATACTGGGACGGTGAACTGAGCAGCTCATATATACATAATTTTGATCTGAGGTGGGAACTGTACCAGGGCCTTGGACAGATGGTATCTGTCAGCGGTTTTTATAAAAAATTCATTGATCCTATTGAGATAGTCCAGTATGCAACCCAGACAGGAGCCTTCCAGCCCAGGAATGTTGGTGATGGTAAGGTGCTGGGGCTTGAGTTTGAGCTGCGCCAGGATCTGGGAATTATTTCGGAGTCGCTTGAAAATTTCGGATTTCTTACAAATGTATCAGTCACAAGGTCACAGATTGAGCTGAGTACAACAGAATACCTCTCGCGCATTGAAAACGCCCGTACGGGACAGACAATAGAAAAAGACCGGGTGATGGCCGGACAGGCACCTTATCTTATCAATGCCGGCATCTCATATAACGGTGGTGAAAAAGGTTTCGGGAAAGGCTTTGAAGCCGGACTGTATTATAATGTACAGGGTATGACACTCCAGTATGTGGGTATAGCTGACAGGCCTGATATTTATATGCTGCCCTTTCATAACCTTAACTTCACAACCAGCAAAACATTCGGAAAGAACCAGAAGACGAAACTCAGCTTTAAGATTGACAACCTGCTCAATGATGAGAAAGAGTCAGTATTCAGGTCATTTAACCCAACAGACCAGTTTTTCACCAGGCTGGAGCCGGGGATAACCTTCCATCTTAAACTGAGTTATAAGCTTTTCTGAGAAAAACTACAGCAGAAAGAATCAGACAGTCGGTATAAAAAGGACATCTTTCTCTAACAGGAAGATGTTTCTTTTTTTTCACCTGTTTCACTTTTTGTGCTGAGCTTATGCAGCAGGTAGCCCAATACCAGGATAAGACCAAGCAGTGTTATGATTACCGGGGCACTCGGAACATCCAGCTTAAGGGATAATAACAGTCCGCCAAAAGAGGCAGCAATGCCGGCAAGCCAGCCCACTATCAGCTTTGTGGTCCAGTTACCCCTTAGTATAACAGACAGGGATGCGGGGAGTATCAGAAATGCAAAAACCGTAAGTATCCCGGCTATATTTACTGCTTCAACCACCACCAGTCCGAAAGAAAAATAAAAGAGAAAGTCCCATAGCTTATGCCTGCTGATATTTTCTTCCTTATTATGGAATGAATCCGTCAGCCTCATAAATTTCTTACGGTACACTATATGGAAAGTCCCGACAACAAAGACAATTACACCAAGCCTTATAAGCTGTGAGTCCGACACCCACAGGATACTGCCCACAAGCATGTCATGAACATGCACATCACCACCTGCGCCCTTATCGAGGATAATAACAGTCAGAGTAGTAGCCACTGCATAGGCAACACCTATTATGGCCTCCAGTGGAACAGGTATTGTCTTATGCCTTAGCAGGGTAAAGGCAAAAGAGGCAACAGATATAAATCCAAGCGAAAAGACATAGGGCAGCAGTCCTTCACTCTCATGAAGATGCTCAATATGTGAAGCATCAAAAATGACCAGTCCCACCGCTGAGCCCAGGGCTGCAATTGAAGCCAGGGCTATATCAATAAATATAATCTCCCTTTTTATTACATGGATGCCAAAATAAACATTTATCAACACTATCAGCAGACACCCGATAAATGGGAGCATTATGAATTCAATAGATAACATCAGATTCTTTATTAATTAGTTTTTAAAACACCTTTCTCTGTCCGCCTGTGCAATAGTTTTCCAAAGGCTGCAATATATGTTATAATTCCTATCAGGCTTACTATGGCCGGACCATTGGAGATATTAAGTGCATATGATATATATATTCCTGCCAGTGAGCCGGCGGAACCTATTATCCAGCTCCATATCAGCCTGCCCTTCCATGAACTGATAAAGATCCTGCTGATCGATGCCGGGCCAATAAGAAGAATAAAAACAAGAAAGATACCCATTACAGGAACAGCCTTAACTATCACAATACCAAAGGTTATATAGAAAACAAGATCGTAGATCCTTGTCTGACCAATAGAGGCAGCCCTGTTTTCACCCTGGCTTATCTCTCTTATTTTCTTTCCTATTGCCAGGTTAATAATGATGACCGGGACAAAAACCAGCAAACAGCTTATCACGGTTTTCCAGGTCACCCACAACACGTTGCCAGTAATGGTTTTTGTAATAAAATTTGAGCCTCCGGGAATTTTTTCAGCAAGCAATAAAGCCATTCCCAGGGCAATACAATAAAAAATACCAATGATGGCCTCCTGCGGCAGCACCTGCTTCTTAACCTTCATGACCGCAAATATACCCAGTACAATAATGGTAAATGCGTATGATACCAGCTGGGCATTGATGGAATTTTCAGCAAAACCCAGAAGTATCCCGATCATAGTGCCGAGTGCAGCTATCTGTGCAACGGCAATATCAATAAAGATAATTCCGCGCGACAGTATATGGTTACCAAAGAAACTCAGCATGCCCGCAAGTAAGATACTTGCAACAAGGGGAGGTGCAAGAAAAACTATTGTTCCCATAATCAGATGTTCTGTTTAATCTGGCTGATCCAGTAGTCCATCAGCTCAAAATTATTATTAATACCCAAATCGCTGTTAACGAACAGTGGCAGGTAAACGGCCTTTATGCCCGTTTTTTCCTCTATCATACGGGCCGATTTTTTTTCGAAATAGCTTGCAACAAGCATAATCTTTATATCCTGCTCCTTAATAAGGTTCACCATGCTCTGCACGTGTCTGGCTGAAGGAGGAATGCCTGGCTTAGGCTCAATAAAGCCTGCTATCTCCAGTCCGAAGATATCGGAAAAGTAAGCCCAGTTCTTATGGTAAGCAATAATACGGCTGTCCCGGAATGAAAGGGCTTCTTTGAGCCATCCCCCAAGAAGGTTCAGCAGCTTCTCTCCCTGGTACTCCCTCTCAAGGAAAGTAAAGAGAGTATTATTGGCCAGCAATCCTGATAGTGTTTCGCCGTCAAACATATCAACCAGCTCATCACCAAACATTGCACGGTCTACCCTGTCGATAAAATCATCACGGTTGGCCTTATAAAAATCTGCATTGTCAGGATCAACTTTTATCAGTCCTATGCTTATGTTGCCTGCTATTATTTTCCAGTTGAGCGGACTCGTATTTATATGAGGATTGCCCATAAGGTGTACATCACCTTCACTGCGGTCAGCGCTTTCAGGCTTGTCGAGCACATTAACGCCATCCGATACAGCAACAAAGCCTTCTGCTCCATCCATGATTTTTTTATTACGGGCCTTATCCAGCAGGGTAGCAGACCACTGCTCAAGATCCATCCCGGTAGTGATCCATATATCAGCCTTATTAAGCATCATTGCATAACTTGGCTTTGGTGGTATGAAGTGAGGATCCGATTCACCGTTTGATATCATCTCCACAACTGCCTTATCCTTTGCTATCTCGGCAGCTATTGAAGCATAGTCAGAGAAGGAACATACTATCCTTAATGGCTCTTTCCCTGTTGCAGCAGCAGAAACCGCCAGTAATAACAAGAAACTGATTATTTGCTTTCTCATGTTTTCCTATATTTTAGTTCTGTTTATTTTAATTATTTCATTCATCCTAATAAGCGTCGTGCTTGTGAGGACCCATAGCCCATGAAAACTGCAGTACAACTGAATGATGCGAGGGATATGTCCCGGCCGACTCAGGCAGATAAGCTATGCTCCTGCTGTTATACTGGTACTGTATCCTGTAAAAAACAAAATCACTCTGCCAGAAGTCAAAATTAACGGTATAATCCCATTCATACTGGCTGTTATCATACGGCATCTCGCTGTAACCTACTCTTCCACCAAGCCACATCCTGGAATTTATCTTACGGTGTACCAGTGAATAAAATCCCTTGCTTCGCACAATGCCGGCAGGTGTCTCATTGAAACCGTAATACAGTTCGGTCATCCAGTCAAAGGATTTATATTTTGCAGTGCCCGGAGGCTGCCATTTATAATGCAGTCCAAGACTGCTTACATATGTGCCTGTCTGTGCCAGATTATCATCCTTTCCTGCAATGCCACTCAGAGTGTATTCAAAATAGCTGGCATCGGAAATATCATAATAGTTTTTCCAGTGGGCCACATAAGCCATGTTCATACTCTTTCCTGATGAATAACTCATATTATCATTAATATTGATAACTGATATATCAAATGAGCTGGCATCGGAAAACAATACCGGAGGAAGCATTATATTGACAGCTGCACCCATACCATTGAAGCCGTCAAGACCAAAATAATTAACCGCTGCCCGGGGTCTGTCAAACTGTGGCAGAGCATGGGTGTGATGCCTGTTTAGCAGCCCGAATTCCGGAAAAAACACCCCTGCCTTAAGGGATGTATTCAGAGGCAGGTTGAGGATATCCATATATGCCTCTTCAATTGACACCCCTTCATCAGTAATATCAAGAAAAGCCTTTCCCCTGGCATAAGGATCCAGGGCCGACACAAAAGACAACTCCAGGCTCCTCATAAACAACCCGTTACTGCCATGACCGCGGTCGCCAGGCTCGGATACATTTTCGGCATCCACCGACGACACCGAGCCAAAAAAGTCTCCCAGAACACTTATATTCGGATTCAGTCCCTGCTGCTGTCTCACACCGCTGTGAAACTTTTTTGATACATCCATCTTATCAGATTTTTTCTTATCTGACATCTTATCAGCATCCTCAAGCAGGGCGGCCAGCTCATCTTCCTTATCCTTATCTTCAAGTGCGGCCTCCAGCTTCTCAATCCTGTCAAGCAATTCATTATACTTCGTTGAATCGGCTACGGATTTTTCCTGTGCACTGATCAGTTCAAAACTGAACAGCAGTAAAAAGGTAA